>WFRP01000194.1 GCA_015486505.1 Pseudomonadota bacterium
ATCGGAATCCCGAAACGGGCATCAACCTTTTCCGCGCGCTTGACAAACTGGCGGGCGGTGGTCATAATCTTTTTTTCGACCCGCTCGCAGAGGGTGCTGAAACTGTCGGAAGCGCAGGGCAGCAGATTGATCCCCAGAGTCACCGCCCGGATATCAAAATGCTCTTTTTCGGTCATCTGGTAGGTTTCATAAATCTCTTCCAGTGATATGCTTGGGGTCAGGCTTGACATCTGGGTATTCTCTCTTGATGGGTTTGGCCCTGGTTAAGTTTGCTTGAATTTTTACGCTTTATCGATAGTCGTGCTGAAAGTTACAGTTTGTTCATCCGTGCCGATTTGGGCGCGCCCGGCGCAGATTTCAGTATCATGGTAGAACAGAATCCAGCTTTGGCGGCGGGCGTAATCCGGCAGCAGACGCTCTTTTACGGCGATAACCTCCATCGGGTAATCGTCGTAGGCGATGACCCAGAGAGGGTGTAAGTGATTCTGCGAAGGCAGAAGATCGCCGAGATGAACCGCCGAGGCCCCTTGCGAATTAATCTCAATTCCCTGATGGCCGATGGTATGACCGCCGGTGAGGAAAATCTTTACTTCCGGGGTCAGCTGCAAATCCCCATTGATGATTTTAAGATTTCCGCCTTCTTCAAGACCGCTGAAATTTTCCGGCCAGTAGGAGGTCGCCGAACGGCGATCGGGATTTTTTACGACCTGCCACTCCTTTTCCTGAAAAATATATTGGGCCCGCGTGAAGGTTGGTGCCGGGGTGCCGTTGTTATCGTGGCGGGTGAGGCCGCCGGCATGGTCAAAATCGGCATGGGTCGGAATGACAAAATCGATTGCATCGGTGGTGATTCCCAGACGCTCAAGATCTTCCAGCAGACGCCAGGGCTCTTGCACATGGAAATGCTCCTGCTGGATTGCCGTCATCTTGTTGCCGATACCGCTGTCGATGATGATTTTGGCCGTCGGGGTCAGGAGCAGCATGGCCGAGTTGTCGATGGCGATACAGTTATCTTCACCGACCGCAACTTTTTTCGACCAGAGAACCTTTGGTACCGGCCCGAACATCGGCCCGCCGTCGAGGCGGATTTTGCCGCCGTTGAGCCAGAAGATTTCAACTTCGCCGATTTTCAGGGACGGCAGACCGGTCGATAGATAATCAGATTTATCAGGTTTATTCATTTTCAAACCCGGTGCATGGCTTCAAAAATCCGGTAGTGCTGAATCTGGATTGAGAGACCGATATTCTCACCGAGTTTGTCGAATTTTTTCGCCAGAACTCCGAGGTCGCTGCGGGCCCCGGCCAGATCGACCAGCATCGTCATAACAAAAATCCCCTGCATGATTTTTTGCGAAATATCTTCAATATTGATCTCCTCTTTCCAGAGAAAATCGGAGATCTGGGCGACAATCCCGCTGCGATCCTTGCCGATAACCAGAACCACTGCCAGATTTTTAGAATTATTTGTATCGGTCATTTTTACTTCCTTAGGTTAAATCGTGCCGGCCGCCAGACGCCAGACAATTTTGGCATTGGCGCTGTCTTCTGCCATCGCCGTGAAAAATTTGGGGATAAGCCGGCAGCGTTCTTCATATTCCAGCCGGGGAAAAAGTGAGGCTGACTGGGCCGGAATTGAGAAGAAATCGTTGAGAAATTCCGGGCTGAAAGGCCGCTCCCAGACACTTTCTGTAATTGTATTGCAACAGGCCCGCAAACCCTGCACGGCTTTTTCGTAACTGGTTACGACCTGGGCCTTGGGCCGCGGCAGATTACAGCGGGCAAAAGCCAAGGCAAAAAGATCGCTGCCGTCGGCCGCGAGAATCTGCGGGTAGAAGGAGAAAGCGATGGTTCCGCCGGGTTTTAAGCAGGCTGCCGCCGCCTTAAGGCTTTGGTCGGCATCCGGAATGATAAAAATTGAAGCGTTATAGAGCGCCGCGTCAAAATCACGCTCATTTTCGCTCAAGATGGCCTGCGGATTGACGGCATCGCCAACCTCCAGCCGGATATTTGGGTCGTTAATCCTTTGGCGCCCGGCGGCAATCATTGCGGGCGAGAGATCAAGCCCGACCACCCGACAGTCAAGCTCACGACTTAAAATCTCGGCTGAAGCCCCGTTGCCGCAGCCGATATCCAGCACCCGGCAGCCGCGATCAAGATTGGCGGCGATCGCCAGGCGCAGGGTCAGGTCAGCAAAAAAATGGTGCTTTTCTTCAAAAATCCGGTAGCGGCCGCAGCTTTTATTAAAATTTCCGGCAACTGCCTTTTTAATCTTTCTGATAACCGCCTCATCCATAAGATTTTTTCTTACCCTTTGAGAAAGGGGAGCATCGCCTTAAAATCCGGCCCCTGGGCCGCGTTCAGGTAATTGTAGAGCACCGTCTGCAAAGTCGTGGTCTGGCCTCCGGCCCGGCTAATCAGGTTACAACCGGCCTGCCAGTCGTGTTTGTAGCGGGAGCCGACAACATCGGTTAACAGGAAAACCGCATAGCCGATATCGAGCAGATCGATCGCCGTCTGCATAACACAGATGTGGGTTTCGATGCCGATTATTAAAAGCTGGCGGCGGCCCAGTTTTTCGAGCCGCTCAGTGATAAATTCGGCTGCGGAAAAAACTTTTTTGCTGACCGGCTGGTAATCATCAGCCAGCACCTCTTTGACCTCGGCGTT
The DNA here is from genome assembly GCA_015486505.1 of Pseudomonadota bacterium. Classification (GTDB taxonomy): domain Bacteria; phylum Desulfobacterota; class Anaeroferrophillalia; order Anaeroferrophillales; family Tharpellaceae; genus Tharpella. The sequence goes on from WFRP01000194.1 coordinate 2,668, forward strand.
AGTGATACCCAGCCCCTGCGGATACTGTTCCATAACGATAATCGGTATTTTTAACTGCCGCGCCATCCGGATTGCCAGAATGGTCTGGCGCTGCAACTGCTCGCGCAGCGGCGCGGAAAAGGTATTTAAGATCGCGTCCTGATAATCGATAATAATTAAAACGCTTTCCTCCTGAACCGGACAAAATGATCGACCCATAACTAAGCCTCCTTAATTATTGATATTTTCGTTACTTTTAAATATGTGCCCGCGATAGCGGTCTGAGATGCTTTTTACGCCGCCGTCATTTTTGGCATTTCGGGCAGTAGAAAGTTGATCTGCCGCCCAAGACTATTTTTTCGATTACGGCTCCGCATTCGGGACAGGGCTCCCCGGCCTGGCCATAGACCAGAAGTTTGCGAAAAAAAGCCCCTTCGCTGCCGTCAACTCCATGAAAATCGGCAATCGTGGTGCCGCCGGCGGTAATTGCTTCGCTTAAAACCTCTTTGATGGTCGCGACCAGCAACCGGCATTGCCGCAAAGTTAAGCGGCCGGTTTTACAGGTCGGGCAAATCCGGCTGCGGAAAAGGCTTTCACTGGCGTAGATATTACCGACCCCGACCACCCGGCGTTGATCCATAATGAAATTTTTGATCGGAGTCGTCCGTTTGCGGCTGAGACTGAAAAGATATTCAGCGTTAAATTCTGCGCTCAAAGGCTCCGGGGCGAGTTCGCCGAGCTCGGCAATCTCGCCGCTGGCGCCCGGGGTTGCCAGCAGAATCAAACCGAAACGGCGCGGATCACGATAGCGCAACACCGTGCCGTCAGCAAATTTTATGTCAAGATGGTCATGGCGTTGAGCCGGCTCATTTTCGGAAACCAGCCGCAGGGTTCCGGACATACCTAAATGGATGATCAGGGTGCGGCCGCTGTTCAAATCGATGAGCAGATATTTTGCCCGGCGCCGAATCGCACATATAAGCGAATTGACCTCTTTTTGTAAAGCTGTAATCGGCAGCGGCTGGCGTAATTTTTCACAGCGAGTCACCACGGCCGCAATCCGCTTTCCCGGCAGCTGCCGCCGTAAAGCCGCGGCCACGGTTTCAACTTCCGGCAGTTCCGGCATTAGTCAAGGTTCCTTTTATTGGGTAAAGTGATACGGTTTGTTACTTCAATATTCGACATTTACGGGCCGGCATTCATCATTCCCCCAGCATCATTTTTACCAGGTTTTCCCCTCTTTTACCGACCTGATGAAACCAGTTTGAGTTTCGCATCTCCCGGGCGGCGGCCGGGTAATCACCGGCTTTAACCGCTTTTATCATCTTTTTGAAGCTTAAGAAACCGGTTTTTCCGAGATTAAAATGCATATCGATAATCACCCGCTGCACATTTTCCGGCAGATCGTCAAAGGCGCTGCCGTCGTCGGTTCCCGGAAAGATTGCCCGCAGATCGCTGACGGCGGCGGCGATATCGTTATTAAGCAGCATCCGGGCTTCCGCTTCCGTGATCCCGCGCTGCTCAAGATTGCGGCCGACCCCGATGGTCAATTTGCCGGCCGGGCAGCGGTAGGGTTTTAAGCGCAGACCTTCATGCTGAATCAGTTGCCCGGCGACCAGTTCGCTGAGTGCGGATCCCTGATATTTTTCAGAATCAGTCGGCGCAGTCGGCGCGGGCCCGGCTGTCGTTGGCCCGGCTGTCGTCGCTGCGGCTGCCGCCGGAGCGGTCTTTTTCGGGATAACGCCGGTGTCACTATTATCGACGGCCGCGGCCGTCAGGTTGGAATCATCGGCGGCGGGGCGGTCGATAATCATGCCGACGGCAACCGTATCGTTGCTTAAGGCATCAATCAGGATAAAACTGCCGCTGCTGTGGTTTTTCTGGTAGGAGTCGAAAAAAAGCGGCTGGGTGGTGGTGAGGGTCAGCCGGCCAATCTCATTAAGATTTAAGGTCTCTGCCGTTTTTTTGCGCAGATTGTTGATGTCGAAACGGTACTTC
>WFRP01000195.1 GCA_015486505.1 Pseudomonadota bacterium
CTTATCAGAACATTTTCTGATTATTAAATCTTGTTTTTTGGTGCAGAAAATAACCTGTAAGGTACTAATGGGCTCCCGCTCGCTTCCGAAAAACAACGAAATCGTTTCCGCAACCGCTTACGAAAAACCACCCCCGCCCCCTCCAGAAGGTGGGGAGGTAAAATTTGGCTGAATAGTTACATTATTTATTTTATCCCTCTTTGCGCCCTGAGGGGCATAAACGCCTTGGCACCCTGAAGGGTGCAAAGACGCCGGGAAAAACCGCGGGTATAATGGTTTTGACAATAAATATCAATCAGTTAACCTGACTCGTAAAGTTGAGGTCTAAGTAAAGGGTGACAACTCCCGCAGCCTTTTGACAATTGGGGGCAGCTCTTTTATGATTCTGTCAATGTCAGCTTCAGTATTATAAATACTCAAACTGAAGCGGATTGAGCCGTGGGCCATAGTGAAGGGGACGCCCATCGCCCGCATAACATGGGAGGGCTCCAGCGAGCCTGAGGTACAGGCGGAACCGGATGAAGCGCAGATACCGAATTCATTGAGCATCAAAAGAATGCTTTCACCTTCAATGTTGGCAAAACTGATATTGCTGGTGTTCGGGGTGCGGTGTTTGGTGGTGCCGTTAACCTTGGCTTCGGGAATCAGGCGGATCAATTCGCTTTCCAGCCGGTCACGCAGGGCTTTAACCGCTTTGTTTTCCTGCTCGATATTTTTGCCGGCAAGTTCGCAGGCTTTACCTAAAGCAATAATCCCGGGAACATTTTCGGTGCCGGCGCGGCGGCCTTTTTCCTGATGGCCGCCGATCAGAAACGGGGAAAATTTGGTGCCTTTGCGGACGTAGAGCGCGCCGATGCCTTTCGGGGCGTGGAGTTTATGACCGGAAAGAGAAAGCATATCAATATAGCTTAAGGCCAGATTTATCGATAGTTTGCCGACAGCCTGAACCGCGTCGGTATGAAAGGTGATGCCGCGCTGCCGGCAGATGGCGGCAATTTTTTCAACCGGAAAGATAACCCCGGTTTCATTGTTGGCCCACATGATTGAACACAGCGCCGTATCCGGGGTCAGACTCTCTTCGAGCAACTTCATATCGAGACAGCCATCGCCGTCAACCGGGATTTCAGTAACCCGATAGCCCTGTTTGCTCAATGAGCCGGCCAGGGAGCCGATTGCCGGATGTTCGACCCGGCTGGTGACGATGTGGCGTTTGGCCGGGTCGGCAGCCAGGGCCGCATGGACAGCGGTACTGTCACTCTCCGTCCCGCAGCTGGTAAAGATGATTTCGTCCGGCTGGGCGCCGATCAGATCGGCAACTTGAGCCCGGGCGGCCTTGATTTTGGGCCCGACGCTGCCGCCGATAGAGTGCATACTCGAAGGATTGCCGTACATCTCGCAAAAGAAGGGCTCCATCGCCGCGAAAACTTCAGGGGCAACTTTGGTTGTGGCATTGTTGTCAACATAGACCGGATTCATTTGGCAACCTCCTCAACCACCAGATCAGGCGAAACGAATTCACGCAGTTTGGCTTCAACCAGGTTTTTCAACGTGATCGGGGCTGATTTGCAGGCGGAACAGGCCCCGCGGGTGGCAACAATAATCCGGTTGCCGACAATATCAATCAATTCAATATCGCCGCCGTCAAGCTGGAGTGACGGGCGAATTTCCCGCTCAATGGTCTCTTCAACCAGACGCATTTTCTGGATATTGCTCAGTGGCGGTTTTTCGGCTTCAGGCTGGGGCTGATTCTGAACCTCGAGGAGGATTTTGGCAATATCACCATGACAACGTTCGCAACCGCCGCCCGCCTTGGTGAAATTGGTGACCTCTTCAATCGTTTTAAGATTGTTTTCCTGGATCGCCCGGGTGATTTCGAGATCAGTAACCCCGAAACATTCACAGATAACCGTACCCTCTTTTTCTTCAATCGGGGTGCCGCGATAGCAGGCAATCGCCTTTTCCAGAGCTTCATGGCCCATAACCGAACAGTGCATCTTCTCTTTCGGCAGGCCGCCTAAGTAATCCGCGATTTCCTGGTTCGAGATTTTTTCGGCTTCAGCCACGGTTTTGCCGATCATCATCTCGGTCAGGGCCGAGCCTGAGGCGATGGCGCTGGCGCAGCCGAAGGTTTTGACTTTGGCGTCGATGATCTTTTCATTTTCATCAACCTTGAAGGTTAAGCGTAAGGCGTCGCCGCAGGAAAGGGAACCGACATCGCCGATGCCATCCGGGTTTTCAATTTCACCCACGTTACTGGGGTTTAAAAAATGCTCTTTAACCTTGTCCGTATATTCCCACATTGTAATTTCTCCAATTAGAAAAAAACTGTAAAGCGTTAATCATAATAATATTGGTTTGTTTTATAAAAATCAAGTCTTTTTGCAACTATTCAGCCAAATTTTACCCCCCCCCCACCTTCTGGAGGGGGCGGGGGTGGTTTTTCGTAAGCGGTTGCGGAAACGATTTCGTTGTTTTTCGAAAGCGAGCGGGAGCCCATTAGTGCCTTACAGGTTATTTTCTTGTTTTAAAACAAGAAAATGTTCTGATAAGAGCACTTATTTGCGACCAGAGGAAGTGCCCCTGGGTACGGGC
>WFRP01000196.1 GCA_015486505.1 Pseudomonadota bacterium
GACTGCTGGATAAACTGCTCGTAACCTTTGCCGGTTGAGCGGATATCGATGTAGAAAACATAAACCTGGCCGTCATGCACCTTATGTTTATAAAGCCGGGCGTGTTTGGCCGTATACATACAGCAGACCCTGGAGCAGTAGGATTTATGCAGCTCCGGATTCCGGGAGCCGACGCACTGGATAAAAACAATCTCTTTAACTTCCTTACCGTCCGAAGGCCGCACGATCTTGCCGGCGGTCGGCCCCGAAGCCGAGAGATAACGCTCCATCGTCAAACCATCGATAACGTCGGTAATTTTGCCGCCGCCGTATTCCGGCATCCTGTTTTTCCAGTCATAGATATCAAACCCGGTCGCGACAATGATCGCCCCGACCCGGGCATCGAAAAAACTCTCCTGCTGATTATAGTCGATGGCCCCGACCGGACACGACTTGGCGCAGACCCCGCATTTACCTTTAGTCAGATAACGGCAGCGGTCGGCATCGATAAACGGCTTGTTCGGTACCGCCTGCGGAGAAAGCGTATAGATTGCGGTCATACGCCCGGCGTCTCGTTCAAAAAAAGCGATTCCTTTACTCGGGCACTTCTGGATACAGGTACCGCAGCCGGTGCATTTATTCCAGTCGACGTAGGTTACTTTCTGGCGCACCCGCACCGTAAAATCTCCGGGTTCGCCCTGAAGTTCCTCAACTTCACAACTGGTTTTGAGCGTAACTTTAGGGTGCTGTCCCGATTCAACCGTGCGCGGCGTCAGGGTACACTGGGCACAGTCTAATGTCGGAAAGGTCTCGGAGAGCTGGAGCATGCGGCCGCCGACCGAAGGCAGGCGTTCAACCAGCATCACCTGATAACCGGCATTGCCGAGATCGATCGCCGCGGTGATCCCGGTAATCCCGCCGCCAATCACCATAACTCGACGATCGACCGGCACACTCTCAAATTCATCAAGGTCACCGAGGGCGCAGGCACAGGTTACAGGCTCGCCGTCAATCACGCTGTTTAATTCAACAATTTCACCCATTTACAAATAAACCTTAAAGTTGATGGCGTCGTAAAAACTCTTCATCTGCTGCGTTCCCCTTCAACCTTCGTCACTGCGGCGTACTCTATGTACGCCTCACTCCTCAGGTCTCGGGCGCCTTACATATGAAGCTTTTTACTTAGCCATCGAGTATTTTGACTTTTTACGAGTTTATCAAAGTTTTGTTAGGTCAAGAAACAATGCCCTTTTCCTTAAGCAGCGGAAGCGGGTCAATCAGGTTACGTTCAAAGCCTAAGTCATCAGCCGGCAGATCGAGGGCCAAAGCCAGCATCTGGGTAAAGTAGACTACCGGGATTGAGGAAAAACCGCTGTCACTTTTTTGAATCTCCGGCTGGCGGTCGTCAAGATTAAACTGACACAGAGGACAGGTGGTAATTACAAGGTCGGCGGCGCTGTTTCTGGCGCTGTTAAGAATATCCCGGGAGCAGCGGGTCGCGGTAGCCACCGAGTGCACCGTCTGGAAAGCGCCGCAGCATTCAATCTTATAGGGAAATTCAACCGGCTCCGCGCCTAAGGCCCGGACAAAATCTTCAAAGATCGTCGGATTTTCCATAACATCGAGGCCGATCTCCTTAACCGGCCGCAACAGCAGACAACCGTAATAGCAGGCAACCTTAAGCCCTTTAAGCGGTTTTACCACCTTCTCTTTCAGAACCGCAAAACCAATCTCATCCCGAAGAACCTGAAGATAATGCAGAACCTCAACCTCGCCATGATAATCCCGCTCGATAAAATCGGTAATTTTGGCGCGGCGTTCTTCATCGCTCCGCATAACATTGTTGGTTCGTTTCAGGACATTAAAACAGACCGAACAGAGGGTCACGAGCTTGTCATTGCCCTGATCCTTGGTGTCCGCCAGAATCCGGGTCGGCCCCGACATCGTGATATGCTGATCGTTAACCAGCGGAAAGGTCGCCCCGCAGCAGGTCCAGTCTTTAAGCTCATCAAGCTCAAAACCGAGCTTCAGACTGCATTCGCGGCCGGCATCATCAAGTTTCTTCGCCTTGGTATAAAGGGTACATCCGGGGAAATATGGATATTTCATAATATTTAACTCTTAAACCCTTGTAACTTTGATTTACAACTACATGAAATTATATGAATTTATCTGTGTCTATCCGTGTTTATCTGTGGTTCGACCTAAAAAGATATAAACCACAGATGGACACAGATTAACACAGATTTAGTGCCTTACAGGTTATTTTCTTGTTTTAAAACAAGAAAATGTTCTGATAAGAGCACTTATTTGCGACCAGCGGAAGTGCCCTTGGGTACGGGCCGCAAGGCCCTGTTTGGGTTGCGGGAGTTGTTCCCGCATTAGTACCTTACAGGTTATTTCTTGTTCAAAAAAACAAGAAATGTTCTGACAAGAAATGTTCTGATAAGAGTACTTATTTGCGACCAACGGATTGCCCTTGGGGTGCGACCAGCGGATTGCCCCTGGGTGCGGGCCGCATAGCTTTGTTTGGGTTGCGGGGATTGTTCCCGCATTAGTCTCTCTTGTCTTTTGCGTCTTTCTCCCTTGCGCGAGATAAGAGCTGTTTTCGCGCAGAGACGCAGAGGAAAAGAATACAGTAGTCATTCAGCATAAACTAACTACAGAGGTAAAAATTTCCGATAACCGCTGATCATCGCGATCTGCGGCGCCCGTTTCAGGTAATCATCGGAAAAATCGGTGGTATCGATGTGCGCCTCAGCGTTAACTTCACGCAGCCTTAAGACCCGCAATGACTCCATGATTTTTGCGATATCAACCCCTTTGGGACAGCGGGCGTGACACATCATACAGGCGGCACAGACCCACATCGACTTACAATTTTTAACTTCATCTTCAAGGCCGAGCTGAAGATAACGCACCACCTGGCTCGGCAGCAGATCCATCTCATCAACCGAAGGACACCCGGCGGAACAGTTACCGCACTGATAGCAGTTGAAAAAATTTTCACCGCTGATCTCCGCCACTTTCGCGACGAAATCACTTTTTACCTGAGCCTGCGAAATAACAGTTTTCATAAAGATCAACCCTTTTTATACTTAAGAACGCCTTCTTCGTAGAGGTCTTTACCGTGAATATCATTGATGACGACGACCGGAAAATCTTCAACTTCGATCCGGCGGATCGCTTCCGGGCCTAAATCTTCGTAGGCCACAACTTCAGCTTTTTTGATGCGCTGGGCGAGCAGGGCTCCGGCCCCGCCGGTCGCGGCAAAGTAGATGCCTTTATGTTCTTTGATAGCGGCCTTGACTTCCGGACTGCGATAGCCTTTTCCGATCATCCCTTTCAAACCTTCGGCTAAAAGCCGAGGTGAATAGGGATCCATCCGGTAGCTGGTGGTCGGCCCGGCCGAACCGATCGCCTTACCCGGCTTCGCCGGAGCCGGCCCAACGAAATAGATAATTTCACCTGATAACGGAATCGGCAGCTCTTCCCCTTTATCAAGAAGATCAACCAGTCGCTTATGCGCGGCATCGCGGCCGGTGTAGATAACTCCGCTGATCAGAACCCGGTCTCCGGTTTTTAAAGAAGCAACCACCTCATCACTTAAAGGCGGTATCAGACGAATCGGTTCAATCATTACAGGATCGCCTCCTTATGCCGGGCGGCGTGACATTGGATATTGATAGCCAGAGGCAGACTGGCAATATGACAGGGCAGCATTTTGACATGGACCGCGAAACTGGTGACCCGGCCGCCTAAGCCCTGCGGGCCGACACCAAGATTGTTAACCGCTTCCAGAAGCTCATCTTCCAAAAGCTGCAGTTCCGGATCAGGATTCCGACTGCCGACTTCACGCAATAACGCCTCTTTGGCCAGCAGCGCCGCGCGTTCAAAATTACCGCCGATCCCGACCCCGACAATCGTCGGCGGACAGGGATTGCCCCCGGCCTGCCGCACCCAATCAATCACCTGGGCCTTGATTCCGGCAACCCCGTCGGCAGGTTTCAGCATAACCACTTTCGACATATTTTCACTGCCGCCGCCTTTAGGCGCGACAATTATTTTCAACTTATCGCCATCGACTAAACGATAATGGACAATCGCCGGGGTATTATCGCCGGTATTGGCCCGGGTAAAGGGATGACAGGCCGATTTACGCAGATACCCATCGGCATACCCCCGGCGCACACCCTCATTGATGGCTTGCTCAAGGCTGCCGCCGACAATTCTTACATCCTGCCCGATCTCAGCAAAGATTACGGCAAGACCGGTATCTTGACAGATCGGCACCTGGTCATTATGGGCGATTTCGGCATTCTCTTTAAGCTGGGCGATAACGTCTTTTCCGGTCGACGACTCTTCAGTCGCCGCTGCCTGATCAAGAGCCCGAAACATATCCGCCCCGAGATTATAGTTGGCATCGACACAGAGCCGGGCAACAGTTTCGCTGATTTCGCTGACGCTTATTTCACGCATTGATTAACACCATATTCCC
>WFRP01000197.1 GCA_015486505.1 Pseudomonadota bacterium
GTAACTATTCAGCCGAATCCGGGGTCGGGCGCGGTTTTTCTCCGCTCGGCGTTAAGATTTCTGTTTTTCCTTTAAGCGCGCTGCGCCCGCCTTGCAAAACTCGCTTACGCTCAAACAGTTGCAATGCTAATGGACTCCCGCTCGCTTCCGAAAAACAACGAAATCGTTTCCGCAACCGCTTACGAAAAACCACCCCCGCCCCCTCCAGAAGGTGGGGGGGTAAAATTTGGCTGAATAGTTACCTTGCAGATAGATATGTGGCTGGCATAACTGTTTTAAGCCGCTTTTTTTACGCCATCTTCGTTGCTTTTTTTTTCAAGACCAACTAAATATCGGGCACAAGGTCTGCGGTTGACTAACACGCGGGCTCAAGCGCTGTCAACCGGACAACCTTCAGCGACCAGGAAAAACAGACAATCATTATGACAAAAACCCCAATTCTCGGCTTTATCGGCCATAGCAACAGCGGCAAAACCACCCTGCTGACCAGGATTATCCGACAGTTAACCGAATCCGGCCTGCGGATCGGCGCCGTCAAACATCATCACCGGATTTTTACCATCGATCACGAAGGCAAAGACAGTCAACGCTTTACTGCGGCCGGAGCGCAAAAGACAATTATTACCGGCCCGCGACAGACCGCATTGATCGAACAGACCCGGGCGCAGATTCCGCTGAATTTGCTCGCCGAAAAATATTTAAACGATCTCGATTTGATTATTGTTGAAGGTTTCAAACAAAATGCCATTCCCAAAATTGAAGTTCAGCGCCGGGAACTTGATTTACCACTTATAAGTCTCAGCGCCGAACACCGCGACCCCAACCTGATTGCGATCGTCAGCAACGACCGGCCGCCATTTGAGCTGCCGAGATTCAATTTTGAGCAAATTTCCGCGATATGTACTTTCATCTGCAACTACTTCAACATTCCCCGTAATCAATAAGTTTATGAATTTACAGTGGCAAACCCCGCCGACTTTAAGCGGAGCCGTCCTCGCCGGCGGCCGGGCCGGAAGGCTTCAGGGACAGGATAAAACCAAACTTCAATTCGGCGGCCGCTCCCTGCTTGACCGCACTCTGGCCATCCTTGGGCCCATCTGCGACGAGAAACTTGTCAGCAGTAACAGCCTGGAAAGCTACACTGATTGTAAAATTGTCCCCGACCGCCGCCCGGGGCAAGGGCCGCTGGGGGCGCTTTACAGCTGCCTGCGGGCCGCCCGCAACCCTTACCTTCTGATTGTCGCGACCGATATGCCCTTCATCACCACCGCGGCATTGCAAAAACTCTGGCTGGAACGGAATGGCTTTGACGTTGTTATTCCCAGGTCTCCGGACGGCCTGCAGCCACTGGCGGCCCTCTACAGCAGGAAATGCATCACCCCGATCCGTTACCAGTTGGAACGGGGTAATTTAAGGATAAGATGTTTCTTTCCCCAAATCCGCAGTAAAGTCATAGATTGCCGGGATTTTCCTGAGATATATCACAAAAACATCTTCCTTAACGTCAACTCACCCGCCGATCTGGAAAAGGCCCGCTCACTCTATCGCGAAACCAATCACGAAACCAATCACGAAACAAATTAAAAGTTTGAATTTTACGGGGTTATCTGCTATTAGACGCCGCGCGCGGAGCCTTAAGCTAAGCAATCACGACTCCGGCTTTTATCAATTACGACAATTTTCTTTTCTTAAGGTCGTTTAATTCAACTCAAATGTAAGGATATACCCTATCGTGCAACCAGTATTCAGCAACACCCGCTTTACCCAACTTGATATTCCGGCCGAGATTTTAGAAGGCATTGCTCAGGCCGGTTACGAATTCTGTACTCCGGTGCAGGAAGAAGTTCTGCCGCAGGCCCTTGAAGGCGATGATATCGCCGCCCAGTCGCAAACCGGCACCGGGAAAACCGCAACCTTTCTCATCACGCTTTTGGCGCACCTGGTCAAAACCCGATCCGAATATCAGAAAAAAACCCAACCTGATGACGGCACCTCAAGACCGCGAGCCCTGATTCTGGCCCCGACCCGGGAGTTGGTCGTCCAGATTGAAAAGGAGGCCTCAATTTTAAGTCGGCCCGCCGGGATTCATTTCCAGGCAATTTACGGCGGCGTAGATTACGAAAAACAGCGGGCCGCCCTGCAGCGGCAGATGACGGATGTGGTCGTCGCCACTCCGGGCCGGCTGATTGACTATATGAAACAGGGCGTACTCTCTTTAAAGGAGATTGAGCTTCTGATCATCGACGAAGCCGACCGCATGTTTGATATGGGATTCATCCCGGATGTGCGCTGGCTTTTGCACCGCAGTTCACCGGCGGAAAAACGCCAGTCCCTACTCTTCTCAGCGACCCTGTCGGAGAAGGTTATGGAACTTGCTTATGAGCACTTGAATATCAGCGAAGCCGTCAACATCAGTCCCGAACAACTTACGGTCGACAAGATTGAACAAAGCCTTTATCACGTCGGCAAAGATGAAAAAATGGCCCTGCTTTTCGGCCTCCTGGAACGGGAACAACCGGAACGCAGTCTGATTTTCACCAACACCAAACGGATGGCCGAGCGCCTCGAAAACTATCTGAAGGCCAACGGTTATTCTGCGGCGGCGCTGACCGGCGATGTCCCGCAGAAAAAGCGGCAGTCAACTCTGGAGCGTTTCAAGAACAAAAAACTCAACATCCTGATTGCCACTGATGTCGCCTCCCGCGGCCTGCACATTGACGCCGTCACTCACGTTTTTAATTTTGATCTGCCCCAGGATGCCGAAGATTATATCCATCGAATTGGCCGCACGGCCCGCATCGGGGCGACCGGAATCGCCATCGCTTTAGCCGGCGAAGAAGACGCTTTCTATCTTGAAGCAATCGAAAAACTTTCCGGTAAAATCCCGGTCATCTGGGCTGAGGAAGAAGATTTTATCCGCAAGTTCAAACGCCCGAGCCGCCAATCATCCGACAATCGCGAGCGCCGGGGCTCGGGGCCGCAATCCGGAAAGCGCAGAACCAACAGCGACAAAGACCGGGATAATCGCGGCCCCCGGAGACGGAAAAGGCCCGCCTCCTCCCGGTCCGGCACCGAAAGCGGCAGCCTGCCGAAAAACCGCGGCAATGAATCCGCGGCAAACCGGAACAAGGCCAAAGCTAACCCGCAAACCGGCCCGGAACAAAAAAATCAGGAGCAAAAAGCAAAAAACAGTAAAAACCGGTCCCGGCGGCGGCCGGCCCGCAAATACGACAATAACAGCCGGCCGCAAACCGACCGGCAGAACAGCGGAGCCAAAACTGCAGCACCGCAAAAAGCCCCCGTCAAAAAAAAGCCGACGACCCCGGCAAAGACCCGGAAAAAGGGCCTTTTTGAAAAAATCGTCGGCATTTTCAAGAAATAAAGCAAATGAAAAATAGTAAAAAAACTATCTTCCGTGTCCACTTCCAGACTGAGGACCGCAACTATTCACTGCTGGCGCATTCGGTTAAAGAGTCTGAATTCTTTGGTTTTATTGAAGTTTCGGATATCATTTTCGAGGATGTCAACCGGATTATAATCTCTCCCGAAGATGAAACCCTGCGTAAAGAGTTCGCGAAAACCGACAGCATCTCAATTCCGCATCAATATATGCGCCGGATTGATAAACTTTCAGACAACGATGACATCGGGGTCTCGTATTTAAAGATTGCGACCCCTGAGAAACCGGACAAACATTAATCAAACACCGAGCAAAAGGAGATTAGATTATGCACGAACATCATGATCATGGAGCTTGTGAAAATCACGGTCATTGCCACGGTTGCGGCAACCATCAGGAAACTATGAGTTTCAATGAAAAAATGATGACCCTGCTGAACCACTGGATCGATCACAATGACAGCCACCAGGTCGATTATAAAAAGTGGGCGGCTCAGGCCAAGGAAGAGGGCCTGGACGATGTGGTGGAAAAGATTCTGGCCGCGATGCAGCTCTTTCAGGAAGGCAACCAGCGCCTGCGGCAGGCCCAGCAGATTCTGACAATGGATTAAAACTTATGAGCGCTAACGTTTATCAAACCCTGGTTGAAAGGGGCCTGATTTATCAGAGCACTGATGCCGAAGGCCTGCAGGAGCTTCTGCAAAAGCCGCCGCAAACCTTCTACATCGGCTTTGATCCGACCGCCGACAGCCTCCACGTCGGCAGTCTGATTCCGATCATCGTCATGATGCATCTGCAGCAGGCCGGACATCGGCCGATTGCTATTTTAGGCGGCGGTACGGCCATGGTCGGTGACCCCAGCGGCAAAACCGAGATGCGGCAGATGCTGACTCCGGAAAAAATCATTGAAAATGGCAAAGGTATTGCCGGACAACTGGCCCGGTTTCTTGATTTCAGTGACAACAAATGCCGGCTCATAAACAATGCGGATTGGCTTTCCGAGCTTAAATATGTCGATTTTTTACGAGATATCGGCCGCCACTTCAGCGTTAACCGGATGCTGACGGCGGAGTCCTACAAACAGCGCCTGGAAAGCGGCCTCTCATTTATCGAGTTTAACTATATGCTCCTGCAAGCCTACGACTTTCACGTTTTATGTAAAGAAGAAAACTGCCGGATTCAGATGGGAGGCCAGGATCAATGGGGCAATATTGTGGCCGGCATCGACCTTATCCGCCGGACGCAGTCGCTTGAGGCTTACGGTGTTACTTTTCCGCTGCTGACGACCAGTAACGGGGAAAAATTCGGTAAAACCGCCGGCGGGGCGGTCTGGCTCGCAAAAGAGCGCACCTCGGTTCTTGATTTCTACCAGTTCTGGCGCAACTGCGAAGATTCCGAGATCGGGAAACTGTTAAGCTTTTTTACCTTCCTGCCGCTGCCGGAAGTAAAATATCTGAGCGGACTGCAGGGCAATGAGATTAACCGCGCCAAAGAGATCCTGGCCTATGAAGTAACGGCTCTGGTTCATGGCCATAAGGCCGCGGCCACCGCCTACCAGACCGCCGTCAGCCGTTTCGGCTGCGCCGATCCGGAACTTAAAATCGAAACTTCTTCCGCAATCTGCAAAATCACCCTGCAAAAATCAGCCGCGGATCTCCCGTCACTAGATATTGATAAATCTGAAATCAGCGCCGGCCTCACCCTGGTCGATCTTTTCATCAACACCGGCCTGACAAAATCAAAAGGGCAAACCCGACGCCTGATTGAGCAGGGCGGAGCTTATCTTAATGAAGAACGGCTGAAAAAAGACCGCCCGCTTACGACTGAAGATTTCAGCGACAATAAAATAATTCTCCGAGCTGGTAAAAAAAGATATTTCGAGGTTTTGTTAAAAACTTAGGAAAACTGCAAATACCCATAAGTCAAGCCTGACCCCAAAAGGTTTTTGCGTTTCCCGGCAATATGTCAAGTTTGACCCCATTCGAGAGGGGCGAAGCCAAACCCCGCGCCGGCGCAAACCTCACAACCAGCAAATACCCATAAGTCAAGCCTAACCCCAAAATGAGATAAAAAAAACACCATCCCGGTTTGCGGGATGGTGTTTTTTTGAATGCTTGAAAAATCTTCGGGTGGTCGAAAGCTAACCGGCGACGGTGTCAGCCGGAGCCTGGGCTTTCTGCAGGTAGGCCGTAATCCGGGAGACTTTGCGGGCGGCTGTGCGCTTGTGCAGGATTCCCCGGGTGGCGGCGCGGTCGATTTCAGACACGGTTCGCCGATGAATTTCGGTCATCTCCGCAGCATCGGTTTTAGCATCAACGGCACTGTAAAATGATTTCAATACGGTTTTCAACTGTGAATTAACCTGACGGTTACGCAAACGCCGGGTCTCACTCTGTCTCATTCTTTTCAAGGCTGATTTATGATTGGCCAAGGTTTCAATCCTCCGGTAGATATATTTCTTATATTAATTTTTACGTAACTATTCAGCCAAATTTTACCCCCCACCTTCTGGAGGGGGCGGGGGTGGTTTTTCGTAAGCGGTTGCGGAAACGATTTCGTTGTTTTTCGGAAGCGAGCGGGAGCCCATTAGCATTGCAACTGTTTGAGCGTAAGCGAGTTTTGCAA
>WFRP01000198.1 GCA_015486505.1 Pseudomonadota bacterium
AGCACTTATTTGCGACCGTCGGAAGTGCCCCTGGGTACGGGCCGCAAGGCCCTGTCTGGGTTGCGGGAGTTAGTTCCCGCATTAGTACCTTACAGGTTATTTTCTGCACCAAAAAACAAGATTTAATATCCAGAAAATGTTCTGATAAGAGTACTTATTTGCGGGCCAAAAAGGCCCGATTGGGTTGCGGGATCTGTTCCCGCATTAGTACCTTACAGGTTATTTTCGGTTTGAAAAAACAAGAAAATGTTCTGATAAGAGTACTTTTATGCTTAATACTTTAGTGCAGGCTTTGCGGCAGGCGGCTGATGTTAATGCCCCTTTTGGTTGTTGTCTGCTTTTTGGCGAAGAGCGTTATCCCTATGAATATCTGCAGCGGGGTTTTAACCGCCTGCTCAAGCTCGGCCATACCCTTGAGGTCTATGATGCGGCCACGGTTCCGGCGGCGGAATTTTTGACTTCAATTGCGGCCGCTTCCCTTTTCGCGCAGCAAAAAATAGTTCATCTGAAAAATCCCCACGTTTACCCGAAAAAAGATCAGGAAAAGTTGTTGGCCTGGTTGGCGGAAATGGCGGCTCCGGATTCCGGGGCCGGCATAGTAACTTACCTTTTTATGAGCAGCAGTAAACTGGATGGCCGCTCAATCCTGGTTTCCCGCTTGAAAAAAATGCAGTTTCCAGTGGTCAAGTGTGCCAAATTAAAACCGTTTGAGGTGGCGGGTCATTTGCGCGAACGTCTGCAGGCGGCAAAGGTTGAAATTGATAAGCGTGTGCTTGACAGCCTGGTTCATCTCCATGAAGCCAACCTGATTTTGCTGGAGCAGGAGTTGGAGAAAATGGCGCTCTACGTTGGTCCCGGCGGCCGTATTGACCAGGCCGTAGTTGACCGGCTTGGGATCGATGGGGGGGGTGGTAATGTCTTTACCTTTGGCGACGCTTTGAGTGAAGGCCGTTTTGTTGATGCTTTACTTATACTCGATATCCTGTTGCGGGCCCGGACCGAGGCCCTGCTGATTATCGCGATGATTGCCCGGCAGTTTCGGCTTTTAAGCCGCGCCGCGTCACCGGAAAACGCAAAAGCCTCAGCCGCCGATCTCACCAGATCCCTGAAAGTTCCTCCCTTTGTCGCGAAAAAACTGGTCGGGCAGGCCCGCAGATTATCCTTACCGGCTTACGCGGAAGTTTTTAAAATTCTCCATGATGCCGATATCTCGATTAAATCTTCCCGTTTACCGAAAAAGATTGTTTTGGAAAATGTTGTTCTTAAGATTGCAAAACTGCGCTGAACATCTTTCTCGTGAACCACGAAATACACGAAAATCACAAAAAATATTGTAACTATTCAGCCGAATCCGGGGTCGGGCGCGGTTTTTCTCCGCCAGGCGTTAAAATTTCTGTTTTTCCTTTAAGCTCGCTGCGCCCGCCTTGCAAAACTCGCTTACGCTCAAACAGTTGCAATGCTAATGCGGGAACAGATCCCGCAACCCAAACGGAGCCTTGCGGCCCGCACCCAAGGGCAATCCGATGGTCGCACCCCAAGGGCAATCCGTTGGGCGCACCCAAGGGCAATCCGATGGTCGCACCCAAGGGCACTTCCGATGGTCGCACCCAAGGGCACTTCCGATGGTCGCAAATAAGTGCTCTTATCAGAACATTTTCTGGATATTAAATCTTGTTTTTTTGTGCAGAAAATAACCTGTAAGGTACTAATGGGCTCCCGCTCGCTTCCGAAAAACAACGAAATCGTTTCCGCAACCGCGTACGAAAAACCACCCCCGCCCCCTCCAGAAGGTTGGGGGTAAAATTTGGCTGAATAGTACGTTTTTTTAATATATAATTGCTTAAACTGGTCTGGAGAGTTCCAAAGTGAATATTCCTGACTCCGATACCTGTTTTGAACTTCTGCGTCGTTACGCGGTGCCGGAACATATTGTCGCGCACAGCCGTCAGGTGGCCGGGATCAGTCTTTTTCTGGGCGAGTGTCTGGGAGATGAAAAAATCTGTTTCGCGCCGCAGCTGCTTTTGAGCGCCGCCTTACTCCACGATATTGCCAAGATGGAGTCGGTTGAAAACGGGCGCGATCATGCCGCTCTCGGGGCGGAATGGCTTGGCCGTGAGGGTTACCCGGAAGTTGCCGAGATCGTTCTTAATCATGTTCTCCTTGATACCGATCTGGATGGGCCCATAGTTGCGAAAGAGATTATTTATTATGCCGATAAGCGGGTTCGTCATACCGAAATTGTTTCTGTCCGGGAGCGCTTGCGAGATTTGCGGCAGCGTTACGGGGTTTGTTCAGCTTCGATGGGACGTTTGGCTGAACTTGAGCATCTGACTCTTGATGTCGAAAAAAAACTGTTTGCCCCGCTGAAAATTAAGCCCGAAGATATTCAAAAAAACGCAATTAAGAAAAACTTATTGACATATATGACACAAACCAATATATAGGCCGTTCAGCCCCGCGACCAAGGCTTTTTAGATGACGCTAGATTTGCGTCCAATTTTGAATGAACCCCACTTAGGGATATAAGTATTTAATATTACAGAGGAAGAAGGGATTTAGATGGAAATTAAGGTAATTGACAATGATGTCGAAAAGGCGATAAAGATACTTAAGAATAAACTCAATAAGTCGGGTTTGTTCCGGGAGCTGAAAAAGAGACGGCACTTTGAGAAACCGAGTGTGCGTAAGAAAAAGAAACATGCTGAAGCTTTGAAACGCCAGGCCAAAAAGCGACGTTTTGGTATGCGCTAGTTTTCCAGGCTCATAATATTCTGAATTTATAAAAACCCCTTTACCGGAGTAATCCGGTAAAGGGGTTTTTGTTTTTTAACGGTAAAAAAATTTCCGGGCCGGAGAAAAATTCCGCGCGACCCCGGAATCGGCTGAATAGTTACAAAAATCCCTGATTTTCTAGTCCTTGACATTTCGGGATAGTATCAGTAGTAAATAGTGTAAAAAAATAAGTATCTCTGCGAAGTTTAATGTATGGTTTATCTTAATATACTTTTCATCGCGCTGTTTACAACCGTTGTTACGGTGCCTTTTTTTCGGAGTCTGGCTTATAAGCTCAATGCTCTTGATGAACCGGGCGAGCGCAAAGTTCATGCCCGGCCCATAGCCCGGACCGGAGGGCTGGCGATGGCCGTAGGGGTTTTGGTTCCCCTGCTTTTATGGGCCCCGCCGGAAATGGTTTTACGGTCCCTGCTCCTGTCGTCATTGATTATTGTCGCGGCCGGTTTTATCGATGATCTTGTCGGGTTGGGACATCGGGCCAAATTCAGCTCACAAATAGCGGCGGCCCTCATTATAGTTCTTTACGGCGGGGTCAAAATCAAAAGTATGGGTACTCTGCTGCCGGCCGGCTGGGTGCTTTCGGACTGGTTGGCCGTACCTTTGACCGTTATCGTTATTGTCGGAGTAACCAATGCCATAAATTTGTCCGACGGTCTTGACGGTCTGGCCGGCGGTATTGTGATAATCTCGTTTATCCTCCTGGGGGTTCTCGGGTATCAGGTCGGCAATCCGGTGGTACTGACGATTGCGGCGGCGGTCGTCGGCGCAATTTTTGGTTTTTTACGTTATAACACTTATCCGGCAACTATTTTTATGGGTGATGCCGGCAGCCAGCTGCTTGGTTTTCTGGTGATAACCCTGGCGCTTAAGTTGACTCAGGATAATGTCGCACTCAGCCCGCTGTTGCCGCTTCTGCTGATCGGCTTTCCGATTCTCGATACCTTGACCGTGATGCTGGCCCGGATTTATCACGGCCGTTCTCCTTTTGCGGCCGACAAGAATCATTTTCATCACAAACTGATGCGCCTGGGCCTCTACCACTCCGAAGCCGTTTTCTTTATCTATCTGCTGCAGACTGTGATAGTGCTGGCCGCATACCGTTTGCGTTATTATTCCGACTGGCTGATATTGTTGAGTGCTTTCGGCCTTGGGACCCTGGTGACCATATTTTTCTATCTTTCCGGTCGTCTTCAGTGGCGTTGGCAACGTCGGGATAAGAAGGAGTACGGCTCGTTGCAGAAGCGGTTGGTTGATTTAAATAAACTGACCGTAATGTTAAAAATACTGTTTCGACTTTTGAAACTGAATTTTGCCCTGATTCTTCTGTTTATAGTCTTGCCGGTGGCAGTGGTGCCGGGCTGGTTGGCCGGCCTTGCTTCAGCGGCCGCCGGATTATTGCTTGTCGGGATGAGAATGCAGGGAAGATATTATGCCTTCAGTTTAAGGTTCGCGATCTATTTGCTCCTGCCGCCGCTACTCTATCTGAGTGCTGTAAACAGCACTCATTCGCTTGTGGAATTATGGTGTGAGTCGAAAATTATCTTAAATTCGCTTTTTATCGTCCTGATAGTTTTGTCTCTGCTGCTGTTAAAACTTACCCGGCGCTCCGGTTATGAGAGTACTCCGCTGGATTTTATTATACTGATGATTGCCGTAGTGGTGCCGATGCTGATTCCGATAGCTCCGGCCGGAGTAAATATGGGCATGATGGCGGTCAGAATAATAGCAGTATTTTTTGCTTTTGAGGTGATTGTTGAAGAATCAAGAGGCCGGAATTTGACGTTCGGCTCGGTTGTGCTCGTGTTTGCATTAATTGTATGTCTTAAATGGTTTACCCTGGGTTGCCATTTACCGGTTTTATAAAGGGTAGTTGTAACTATTCAGCCGAATTTTACCCCCCCCACCTTCTGGAGGGGGCGGGGGTGGTTTTTCGTAAGCGGTTGCGGAAACGATTTCGTTGTTTTTCGGAAGCGAGCGGGAGCCCATTAGTACCTTACAGGTTATTCTCTGCACCAAAAAACAAGATTTAATAATCAGAAAATGTTCTGATAAGAGGACTTATTTGCGACCATCGGATTGCCCTTGGGTGCGCCCAACGGATTGCCCTTGGGGTGCGCCCAGCGGATTGCCCCTGGGTGCGGGCCAAAAAGGCTCCGTTTGGGTTGCGGGATCTGTTCCCGCATTAGCATTGCAACTGTTTGAGCGTAAGCGAGTTTTGCAAGGCGGGCGCAGCGAGCGTAAAGGAAAAACAGAAATTTTAACGCCTGGCGGAGAAAAACCGCGCCCGACCCCGGATTCGGCTGAATAGTTACGGGTAGTTTTAAATTTTTACAACCGTAGACCTATGACTGATGCTGTATCTATAATTAATGATGCCCGCGATTGGTTAATCTATAGCCGGTGATGAAAATGGAAAAAGATGTTTCCGATAGTCGATTGACTGTCGGGACTATTTTGGGGCGGGAAAAATGATTTCAGCCGGGCCGTTTTCCTGGGTGCGGCAGAGATACCAGCGGGCTTGATTTTGGTGCCCGGAGGGTTTCGCGGTGAATCTGACGGGGCCGTAAGTGGTGTTGAGTTTTGTCGCTTCCATACTCTTAATGATCTCTGCCGCCGTCAGATTAAGACTTCTTTCAAGGCAGTTCATTATAACTTTTGCCGCCGCGGTACCGGCCGCGGAAAGTGGGTTATCGGCTGTGGTGGAGATATTTTTTTCGGCGGCGGAATTATGACTTTGGTTAAGCCACGGCGTGGCGTAGAGCAGCTGATTTGCAACCGCGTCTGGTTTGTCGCTGTCGGCTGTAGCTGTCAGGGCGTATGTTCCGCTGGGAATGGCGATGCTTAATGCCGGCATTATTTCAAGCCGATGCCCCTGCTGCCAGAGTCGGTTTGTAAGCTCAGGCCCGGTAACCAGGAAAAGGATTTCGGGCCGGCGTTCCTTGACGGCATTGAGAAGATCGTAAAAATTGTTCCGGTTCCGGCTTAATATCCGCCATTGTTTCCAGATTGAAAGGTCAATATTTACTTCCGCGCATAATGCCCGCAGTTGCCGGGCTTTTTTTACGGCGCAGACTGAGTTGCCGTAAATAATGCCCATGGATTTAATCCCAGGTTTTTGGACGGCGATAAAGTCGGTAAGCATTTGCCGCAGAGCCGAATGTTTCGGGGTCAGGCGGAATACGGAGGCTGTTTTCCGGTTGATCAGGTTGTCCTGATTGGCGCCGACGATAAGGTAGGGGAGATGGTTTTTCTCGGAAGCGCAGCTCGCAGTCCAGGCGGTGGCGTTTAAAGGGGTGCCGGTCGCAATCGCAACTTCACCTTCGCTGCTGAGTTGGTTTATCAGGGAGCGGGCGTTTTCCGGGTCGGCCCGGCTGTCCAGATATTTTACCCGGTATCGCGGCCCAGCAACTCCGGCGGCAGCCGTAGCCCCGGCAAAACCTTGTTCATAGCCCTGTTTTAATATCTTGCCATATTCCGCGAAAGGCCCGCTTAACGGGAGAATTACGGCAATCAGCGGGCCGCTGCCGCTAACCGCGTCCGGCTCAGCTGAGGCTTGATTAAGCCCGGTTCCCAGAGATGCAAAGGGGAAGCTCAGCAACAGTGTCAGAGTCAGCAGTAAAGGGATAAGGTAATTTTTTTTGCCGGCGTTCATAATGCAATACCCGTGCGCTTAGAGGAGTGAAATTTGCTTGCCTGTGCGGCTCCTTTATACTGTTTTGCCGGGTTGATTGCAACCCTGGAATATTTGTTCTTGTTAATTTAATGCGCTTTTGCTTGACGCTGTAAAATTAAACGATTATTAAACCCAGCCATCCTTAATCTTTTTTACGCGGGCGGCAGGTATGGCGACAAAAATTTTAATCAGCAACGATGACGGAATCAACGCCCGGGGGATAAAAGCTCTGATCTCAGGACTTGCCGGCATCGGTGAACTGACGGTGGTGGCGCCGGACCGGGAGCAGAGTGCCAGCGGTCATTCACTGACTCTGCAGCGCCCCTTGCGTATCGAGGAGCGGTCTCCGGGGTATTATGCCGTGGACGGCACACCGACCGACTGTGTGTTTTTAGGGATTAATCATATTATGCGCGCCCAGGCGCCGGATCTGGTGATTTCCGGGATTAATCGCGGCGGTAATTTAGGCGATGATCTTACCTATTCCGGCACTGTCGCCGCCGCCTTTGAGGCCACCCTGCTCGGGATTCCGGCAATCGCGATTTCTCTTGAATATAAAGGTGAGTTTCATTTTGCAACCGCTGCCCGGGCCGTTCGGGAAATTGCTGAAAAAGTGCTGGCCTCCGGCTTGCCGGCCGACACTTTGCTTAATGTGAATGTTCCGGATCTTTCCTGGGATAAACTTTCAGGTTTCCGGATTACCCGCCAGGGCAAAAGAACTTATTCCGATGTCGTCCGCGAGAATCACGACCCCCGGGGGCGGCCCTATTACTGGATTGCCGGTGAGGTTATGCCGGCAGATGATGATCCTGAAGGCAGCGACGCGGCATTGGTCGCGGCCGGTTTTGTCTCGATCACGCCAATCCATCTTGATTTGACCAACTATAAGGCAATTGCGCCGCTGCGGCAGTGGGAGTGGAGTATTTGAAGATTTTTCTGGAAACCTATGGCTGTCAGATGAATGTCAGCGATTCGGGTAAAATTGTTTATTTGTTTGCCGGGCAGGGTTATCAGCCGACAACGGACAGCAAAACAGCGGATCTGATTGTCATTAATACCTGCAGCGTCCGGGAAAAACCGGAGCTTAAGATTTTCAGCGCTTTAGGGCGTTATATCCCCTTGAAACGCAAACGCCCCGAGTTGGTGATCGCGGTCGGCGGCTGTGTGGCCCAGCAGTGGGGGGATAAGTTGATTAAGCGCTGTCCCGGACTTGATATTGTTTTCGGCACGCATCAGCTTGATATCCTGCCCGATCTGGTGAGCCAAGTCCGGCAATCGCGAAAGGCGGTGGCGCTTACCGATTTTCAGGAGCGTCCCGGCGGTATGGAAGTGATGCCGGCACCGGCCGCGGAAGCCGTAAACGCGATGGTGACAATTATGCAGGGCTGTGATAATTTTTGCAGTTACTGCATCGTTCCTTATGTCCGGGGCCGGGAGTACAGTCGGCCGCACGCGGCAATTTTAGAGGAAATCCGCCGCCTGGCCCAGTTAGGGATCAAAGAGGTGATGCTTTTGGGCCAGAATGTCAACTCTTATGGCCGCAAGGAGAAAGGTGAGATTAACTTTGCCGAGCTCCTCGCAAAAGTTCACGAAATTTCAGGGATTGAGCGCATTCGTTTTACGACTTCACATCCTCAGGATATGTCGGAGGCGCTGATTTTCGCTTTTGCCGAACTGCCGAAACTTTCACCATATCTCCATTTGCCGCTGCAGGCGGGCAGCGATGCGGTTTTGGCCAGAATGGGGCGCGGTTACACGGCGGCGGATTATCTGGAAAAGGTGAGAAGATTACGGCGCGCGGTTCCCGAAATCGCCTTGACGACCGATATTATTGTCGGCTTTCCGGGTGAGAGTGAGGCGGATTTTCAGGAAACCCTGGCAATGCTGGAGAAGGTGCGCTACGACCAGATCTATTCATTCAAATATTCGATTCGTCCCGGTACCCGGGCCGCCGGCTTTGCCGATATAATAGCGGATGAGGAAAAGCGTGAGCGGCTGGCCCGCTGTCAGGCGCTGCAGGATAAGATAAGTCAGGAAATTCTGGCAGCTCAGGTGGGTCGGAGAGCTAAAGTTCTGGTGACCGGGGCGAGTAAACGCGGGGCCGGTGAGTGGAGCGGCCGTACACCCGAGAATCGGATTGTCAACTTCAGGGCCTCTGAGGACACGCGAAGCGGTGATCTCCTGCCGGTCAAAATAGTCGCGGCCCTGAAACACTCCTTGAAAGGCGAGGTTGTCGGTTGATGACGGTTATTGAAAAGTTACAGCAGAAGCGTTTCGCCTGGTTTTATCTGGCACCGTTTCTGTTTTATTGCCTGCTGATTTTCAGCCTCTCGGCCCAGAGTGACCTGGCTGCGGTCTGCCCGGTGGCGATCCCGGATAAAATTGCTCATCTTGTCGAGTATGCCGGGTTCGGTTTTTTACTGATGCGTATTTTACGTTACCTGCAGCCGGAGACTGCATATGTTAAACATCTTTTCTGGGTTTTAACGGCCGCCTTAATCTATGGTTTAAGTGATGAATTTCATCAATATTTTGTGCCAAACCGTCAATTTTCCTTGATGGATCTTTTGGCCGACGGCGCCGGCGGCTATCTTGGCGCCCGGCTCTGGATGATATTTTCCCAAAAATTAAAAGGAGCGTAATGCCCGGGTAACGCTCGTTCGTTACTTGTCAATATGTGATTGCAATAGCGGTTTGGGGCGTTTTTTACGACGCCATCAAGCTTGAAAGGTGAAAATAATGATTGATCTGCATACCCATACAATTTTCAGTGACGGGGTTCTGGTGCCGGCGGAATTAGCCCGGCGGGCCCAGGCCCTGGATTACAAGGCTCTGGCATTTACCGACCATGTCGATTTTTCGAATCTCGACTTTGTGCTGCCGCGTCTAATCACTTTTTGTCGAACCATCGGCGACACGATGACGATGACGCTTTTACCCGGGGTTGAGCTGACTCATGTTCCGCCGGCGCTGATTGGTGACGGGGTCAAAAAGGCCCGGGATCTCGGGGCACAGATTATTGTTGTGCATGGTGAAACCCTGGTCGAACCGGTGGCCCCGGGAACCAACCGGGCGGCGATCACCGCCGGGGTTGACATCTTGGCCCATCCCGGTTTAATTACCGAAGCGGAAGCGGAACTGGCGGCCGAAAACGGGGTTCATCTTGAGATTACGACCCGGCCCGGACATGCTTTGAGCAACGGTCATGTAGCGAAAATCGCCGCTCGGACCGGCGCCCGACTGCTGCTTAATAATGATGCCCATGCCCCGGGTGATTTGCGAACCTGGGCAATGGCGGAAAAAATCGCGCTCGGGGCGGGGTTAAATTCCACCGACTGGTCGCAAATGCGGAATAATTCTCTGGCCCTGGTGGAGAACAAAATTGGTAGATAAGCATAAATTGGAAAATAGTCTTTTCCTGGCGGAAAAATTTAAAGAAGAGATCGGCACGGTAAGCTGGTCCTGGCTGCGGCCGCACGAAAAACGCAAAATTTTATTTCAGGTTGCCGAAGAACTTGATCTTGTCGAAGTTGCGGTTGCGGTCGCCGAAGATCAGGTCGACAAGGTAAAATCCTGGCTGGAAAATGATGATTTAGCCCAACCAACCCTGAAACAGGTCGCCAAATGGGAAAAAAACGGCGGTCTGTTTTTAGGTGTAATTGTTAAACCCTATGTTTTTTTTAAGGAAAAATTGTAGCAAATTGTAACTGCTCAGTCAAATTTAATTTCTCTCTTTCCGAAGGGGGCGGGGGCGGTTTTTCGTAAGCGGTTGCGGAAACGATTTCGTCGTTTTTCGGAAGCGAACGGGAGCCCATTAGCATTGCAACTGTCTGAGCGTAAGCGAGTTTTGTAATGCGGGCGCAGTGAGCGTAAGGAAAAACAGAAATCTTAACGCCTAGCGGAGAAAAACCGCACCCGACCCCGGATTTGGATAGTTGCGAAAAATTGCAGTAGAAAGGATTGAAAATTATAAATGGCAAGAATAGATAAAATCAGAAATATCGGTATCGCCGCGCATATTGACGCGGGCAAGACCACGGTTACCGAACGGATTCTCTATGTTACCGGCAAGACCCACAAACTTGGTGAAGTGCATGAGGGGACGGCGGTGATGGACTGGATGGATCAGGAGCAGGATCGCGGCATTACCATTACTTCGGCGGCCACCAACTGTGATTGGCGTAAACATACGGTCACGATTATCGATACTCCGGGGCATGTCGATTTCACGGCTGAAGTTGAGCGCAGCCTCCGGGTTCTCGATGGTATGGTCGCGGTCTTCTGTGCCGTCGGCGGGGTCGAGCCGCAATCGGAAACCGTCTGGCATCAGGCCGATCGCTATCAGGTGCCGCGGGTGGTTTTCGTCAACAAGATGGATCGTTTAGGCAGTGATTTCGCGAATGTCGTCCGGCAGCTTGAGGATAAACTTAAGGCCGTGCCGGTGCCGATTCAGCTGCCGATCGGCAGCGAGTCCGATTTTAGCGGCGTGGTTGATCTGATTGCCGGCAAGGCCCTTTACTGGGATGATGAAGAGAAACTTGATTTTCGGGCGGCGGAAATCCCTGAGACTTTGCGGGCTGAGGCATCTGCGGCCCGGCAGCGGCTCTGGGAGGCCGTGGCTGAAGGCGATGACGAACTTCT
This sequence comes from Pseudomonadota bacterium, assembly GCA_015486505.1. Classification (GTDB taxonomy): domain Bacteria; phylum Desulfobacterota; class Anaeroferrophillalia; order Anaeroferrophillales; family Tharpellaceae; genus Tharpella. The sequence continues at coordinate 11,108 of WFRP01000198.1, forward strand.
CGAACTTTTTCTCGAAGGTGAAGCTTTGCCTGATGAACGGGTCGTCGCGGTTTTGCGTAAGATGACGATTGCCAATAAACTGGTGCCGGTACTTTGCGGCAGCGGCCTTAAAAATAAAGGAATTCAGCCGCTTCTGGAGGCGGTGATCGATTACCTGCCCTCACCGGCCGAGGTGCCGCCGGTAACGGGCGTGCATCCGGAAACCGGCGCTGTAATCGAGCGTCAGGCAAAAAATAACGAGCCTTTAACCGCGCTCTTGTTCAAGGTGGCGATGATGGAAGGCCGGCGCCTGGTTTTCTTGCGGCTTTATTCCGGAACCGTGAGCGCCGGTGAGGAAATCTTCAACCCCCGGCTCAAGAAAAAAGAGAAGGTTGCCCGGCTTTTTCAAATGCAGTCCCACAAAAAAAACCGGATTGAGAAAGCGGTCGCCGGTGATATTGTGGTCGCGATGGGCATTAAATCTTTCGCAACCGGTGATACCCTCTGCCAGGCCGCGGAGCCGATAATCCTGCCGGGAATGGAGTTTACCAATCCGGTAATCTCAGCCGCGATTGAGCCGCAGCGTAACAGCGATCTTGATAAACTCTGGGACAGCCTCGCCAAACTTGCGGATGAAGACCCGACATTCCGGATGAAAATGGATGATGATACCGGTCAGGTGGTAATCTCGGGAATGGGTGAGTTGCATCTTGAAATTATCCATGAACGTCTGCGGCAGGAATTTAACCTGGAAAGTAATCTCGGTAAACCTCAGGTACTTTATCAGGAAACCGTAACCCGGACGGCTCAGGAAACGGCTGAATTTGAACGGATTGATGAAGAAGAGAAAGAGCGGCAGTTTGCCCGCCTGACGATTGCCGCAGCGCCCCTGGCCCGTGGCACCGGCAATCAGGTAGTCTGGGCCGAGGGGGCCGGTGAAATTCTTTCGGAAGCTCTGCGGGAAACTGTGGTTGAAGGTTTGTATGAGGTTTTAAGCTCCGGGCCGGTGCAGGGGTATCCGCTGGTTGATGTTGAACTCAAGATTGTCGGGGTTGAAGGTGAAACTGGTGATTTTACCAAAGTCGCCCTCAAGGTTGCCGCGGCCAATGCCGCGCGCCAGGCGCTGGCGGCGGCGGCCCCGGCCCTGCTCGAGCCGATAATGGAAACCGAGATTACGGTGCCGGAAGAAAATTTAGGTGATGTTATCGGGGAACTTAACAGTCGCGGCGGCAAAATTATTGAAATCGACAGTCAGGATATTATCAGTCGCGTAACCGCCGATGTGCCCCTGCAAAGGCTGTTCGGCTACACCACGGCCTTACGTTCCGCGACCAAAGGCCGGGGCAGTTTCGCGATGAAATCATCCCGTTACGATACCATGGTTTAGTGCCTTACAGGTTATTTCCTTGTTTTAAAACAAGAAAATGTTCTGATAAGAGCACTTATTTGCGCCCAACGGAAGTGCCCTTGGGGTGCGACCAGCGGAAGTGCCCTTGGGGTGCGCCCAACGGAAGTGCCCTTGGGGTGCGCCCAACGGAAGTGCCCCTGGGGTGCGCCCAGCGGAAGTGCCCCTGGGTACGGGCCGGAATTTTTCTTTTGGGTTGCGGGATAGTTCCCGCATTAAGGTTTTACAAGATGACTGAACAAAATAACCTGGAACTGGAGCGGCTTAATTGTCTGCGCGGCCGGATTGATGATCTTGACCATCAGTTAATCGAGTTACTGGCCCGGCGGCAGGAGGTCGTGGCGGAGGTTGTCGCTTTCAAGAAAGAGCGGCAATTATCGGTCTATCATCCCGCCCGTGAAGCCGATATGATTGATGACCGGCGCCGGTACGGCGGTCAATTTGGACTTGATGCCGATTATCTGGAAGAGATCTTCCGCAATATAATGCGCTACTCCCGCTCGGTTCAGACCGCTGAAATCGCGCGGGACGGGGTGAAACCGGGGGCTGAAATTCTGATTGTCGGCGGCGGCGGCGGTATGGGCCGGCTTTTTCAGCGCTGGTTCAGCGGCTCCGGTTACCGGGTCAGAATCCTGGAAATTGATGATTGGGACCGGGTGGCGGAGTTGTGCCGGGATATAGACCTGGCTCTGGTGAGTGTGCCGATTGCCACAACCGTGGCAACGATTAGGCGGCTGGCGCCGTATTTGCCGGAAAATTGTATTCTCGCGGATTTGACCAGTGTCAAGGGTCAGAGTGTTAAAGCGATGTGCGCGAGTTTTTCCGGCCCGGTTTTGGGGCTGCATCCGATGTTCGGTCCCGACACCAAAAGTATGGAACGTCAGATCGTGGTACTCACCCCCGGTCGGGAGCGGCCTGAAGATCGTTGGCTCGCGGAGCAGTTAGCGGCCTGGGGCGGGGTTATCGTTCGGTCCGGGGCCCGGGAACACGATGAAATAATGGCGGTGGTTCAGGCTTTACGCCATTTTGCCACGTTTACTTTCGGTCGTTTTCTCTATCAGAAGCGGATTGATCTTAAACGGACTCTTGAATTTTCCAGTCCGATTTATCGCCTGGAACTGGATATGGTCGGCCGCCTTTTTGCGCAGGACCCCGAGCTTTACAGTGAAATTATTTTCGCGACTCCGGAACGTCTCCAGTTGCTGAAAGATTATCTGGCGAATTTTGCTGAAAATCTTAAAATAATGTCCGGACCGGGGGCTGATGCCGAAGCCGGTCGGGAAAAATTTATTGCCGAATTTCGTGAAATTGCTGACTGGTTCGGTCCATTCAGCGATCAGGCCATTCGCGAAAGCGGCTACTTGATTGACAAGCTGATTGAACGTTTTTAATAGTTTGTGGGTTTTCTATGTCTCAGGTGATTGACAGCCGTTCCAAGGCTTTGGCTCAGGTAAAGAATTTTTTCGATACCGAAAAACGGATTCCGCAGCTGCCGCAGATTCTCCTGCGGGTGGAGAGCGCCCTCGAAGATCCGGCGGTTGGTGGTGATGAACTGGCCCGGGTTATCCTTGACGATCCGGCTTTGACGGTGCAGATTTTAAAAATCGCCAATTCGACTTTTTATAATCCGCTGGGGACTAAAATAACCACCGTCAGCCGGGCGATAGTGATTTTGGGCTTTGATAATATCCGGCGTCTGGTGCTGGGGTTAAGTGTCGGGAAAATGTTTATGCTGCTGCCGCGCTGGACCGTTTACCGGCGCCTGTGGCGGCACGCGTTAGCCACCGCCCAGCTTGCCCGTGAACTGGCGCAAAGTGATGGTTTCAATGATCCTGAAGTCGCTTTTGTCGGCGGTCTGCTGCATGATGTCGGAAAGATTGTTATGGGGCATCTCCACGGTGAAGAGTACGCCGAAATGTTGAATTCCGGTTATCTGGAGCCGGATTTCGACCTCTGCCGGGCTGAAGGTGAAGCCTTTTTCTGCAATCATCAGGAAGTCGGCGGCCTTCTGGCGCAATCCTGGGGCTTGCCGAAGGAATTGGTCCGGGTTATCGGCCGCCATCGGCCGGGTAAGGATTGGCGTTATTTTACGGAAGCCTTGCCGGGACTCGGCGCCTATGTGATTCTGGCAAATCAGATGGCGCACCTGCTTGATATCCCGGCTGACACTGCTGAAAATATGAATTTGCCGGCAAATTTGCGGCAGCGGGCGGAAAGCGTTTTTGCCATAAGCAAAACCGGATTTAATCAGCTTATGGCAAATCTGGAGGATGAGATTGCGCAGACCGCTGAATCTCTGGATGTTGTCCTTGATGATTTACGTCTTGACGAGGGGTCGGATCACAGCGCGAATCGCATTGTGAAAAAACATGTTGATCAGAAAGCTCTCCTGGATGTGACAATGAAATTGTCGGAGCTGTCGGTTCAGCTTAAAGATTTTTCCGATTATGTTGAAGCGACCGCGGGCCAGCTGTTTTCGACCCTGGGGTTGGAATTGCTGCTGCTCTATCTGCCGGGGTCGAAAAATATGGGCCTGGCTCCGGGGTTTTGCTACGGCAAGGGCCGGGCGGCTGAGATTTTAGGCCGGAGACCGCTCTCTTTCGGTAAAGATGATATTATTAATCAGGTTGTTTCCACGGGAAAAATCGCAACCTCAGGGAAGCCGCCGGCCGGAGATTTTGCCGACTCCCTGCTAAAGGAGTTATGGCCTGACGGCCGGGTATTGGCGGTGCCGCTGCGGCATCCGCATAGTCAACGCAATGCCGGGGCTCTGTTATTGTTGCGTAATCGGAAAACCGCTCCTTTCAATGAAGCCGAAAAACGCTTACTGAAACTCTACAGCGGCTTTCTCGGTATGCGCTTCAAGTTTGGGGCAGATGGAGATTAATAAAAGTTTCATAGGTGACAAAGATTTCACCGGCGGGGAGGTTATATGATTACGCGCGCGCCAGTCGTTGCCGGGAGTTTCTATCCTGAAAGTCCGCGGCAGTTGCGGCAGGAAGTGGCAGCTTACCTTAGGGAAGAGAGTAAAACGCAAATCCCTGATTCAAGCCCCAGGGCTCTGATTGTGCCGCATGCCGGTTACTGTTTTTCCGGAGCCGTGGCCGGCCGGGCTTACCGTTTACTTGAAAATCAGGAATATGATCTGGTGGTGGTCCTGGCCCCGTCACACCGGCATTATTTCACCGGGGCTTCTATCTACAGTTGCGGCAATTACGCGACGCCGCTGGGTGAAGTTGCGGTCGATACGGAATTAGCCGAGAGCCTGATTAAGGAAAATCCCGGCCTCAATTTTGTTCCCGCAGCCCATTTGCAGGAGCATTCTCTGGAGGTACAACTGCCGTTTCTGCAGGTTACGTTGGGAAAATTTATGTTGCTGCCGATAGTTATCGGTCGGCAGGACTGGTCGCAATCAGAGAAATTGGCGGACACTCTTGCCGCTTTGGCGGATAAACGCCGCCTGCTCTTGATCGCCAGTACCGACCTGTCTCATTTTCATGACGCGGCGACCGCCGAGATCCTCGATCAGCGCGTAATCGAGGCGGTGGCGGCCTTTTCTCCGGAATCTTTCCAGGCCTTGATTGAACAGCGCCGGGCTGAGGCCTGCGGCGCCGGCCCGCTTTTAACGGTTATGCAGGCGGCGAAAAAAATAGAGGCTGAACGGGTTGAAATCATAAGCTATAATCACTCCGGCCGGATTAGCGGCGACAACGAACGGGTTGTCGGCTATCTCTCCGCCGCTATCTTTTGAACTTGGGAGGCTCTGTTATGAATGAAAATGGATTAAATGGCGATGGTTTCGCGCTTACCGGGGCGGATAAGGAGTATCTTCTGGCTCAGGTTAAAGATTCGATTAAGGCGCGGATTGCCGGCAAACAGCCGCCGGCTGATATCCCGGAGAGCGCCGTTCTTAAAGAAAAACGCGGCGGTTTTGTCACATTGAAAAAAAATGGCATCCTACGGGGCTGTATCGGCTATATTGAAGCCTATAAACCGCTCTATCAAACGATCCGGGAAATGGCACAGGCGGCCGCTTTTAATGACCCCAGATTTCCTGAAGTTACGAAAAAAGAGTTGTCTGAACTTGAGTTTGAAATTTCAGTTTTGACCCCGCTCAGCGAGATCGATGATCCGGAGCTTATCGAAGTCGGCCGCCACGGTCTTCTGATTCGTTATGAGGGTTATTCCGGCCTCCTGCTGCCGCAGGTTCCTTTGGAATACGGCTGGAACCGGGAAGAATTTCTCGCCCATACCTGCCGGAAAGCCGGCCTCGCCCCCGACTGCTGGCGCCACCCCGGCTGCCGCCTGTTCATCTTCTCCGCCGAAGTTTTTTAATTTTAAACCACTCGTAACTATTCAGCCGAATCCGGGGTCGGGCGCGGTTTTTCTCCGCCAGGCGTTAAGATTTCTGTTTTTCCTTTAAGCTCGCTGCGCCCGCCTTGCAAAACTCGCTTACGCTCAAACAGTTGCAATGCTAACGGGCTCCCGCTCGCTTGCGAAAAACAACGAAATCATTTCCGCAACCGCTTACGAAAAACCACCCCCGCCCCCTCCAGAAGGTGGGGGGGTAAAATTTGGCTGAATAGTTACAACCACTCTTATTATGTCTCCCGCAAACCCGTTTTGGTCTCATTTTGGTCTCATTTTGGTCTCAGCGTTTTGGGGTCAGGCTTGACTTATGGGTATTTATGTTTTGGGGTCAGGCTTGACTTATGGGCATTCGCGGTAATTGTTTACTCTTTAATCGATTCGGCCGCCGGTAAATTGTTGCAGGGGGTTAGAACCAGACTGCGCTGGTTTCTTTGTCGGGCAAGATCTATGGTTCTGTGCAGGGTTGCCAGGGCTTTTTCTTTTGGTTTCGGCAAAGCGGTTGTCGGTGGGGTTGTAAACTTGAAGACTATTTGGGCTTTTAGTTGCCGCCAATGTAAAGCATTGGTGAAGATTTTATCCAAAGCGGCCGCCAGTTCTTTATCCGAGTCAAGTTTCAATTCTCTTCTGATTCTTTCCTGATAGCTCATTACCATTAAATAATTCGCGGTTGAGCCGGCGAGCGCGGTTTTATTCCAGGCAAACCAGTCACGGCCCCAGTCCGGGTTATAGAGAATCTCATAATGGATATTCTGGGCGCAGATCAGTCGGGGGGTTACCCGGCGGGCGGCAGCGAAGATCCGGTTGGCCAGATTCTGTAAAACCAAAGCCTGCTGCCGACGCCATTGTTTGAAACCGGGTTTATAGGATTCTATGCGGGTCGGGTTTCGCGGATTAAACTCGTAAATTTCGGCGGGAAGCGGAAAGGGCTTGTGGTCAACCAGTTTGAAGCCCTGATTATGTCTGAGCATCAGGTCATCCTGTAAAAGAATGCCGTCAATCAGACAGGCGGCCAGGTCGGTAAATAGCTGTTCCAGAAAATCGATATTTTCCGGGTCAGTTGGGTCAAGCAGGTTTGTCTCCGGTTCAATCCGGCCGGTTTTTTGGTCGTAGGTCAGAAGTTTATGCTTAAGTTTATGGCGGTAATCGGCCTTTAAGGTATTCATCCAGGCGAAAATTTTCAGACCGGAGCGATGGGCGCAGTTGCAGACTGGAGTGAGGATGTCGGCAATTACCGGTACCCGGCTGGTGGCAAAATAAACACCTTCCGGTTTAAGCTTGCGGCCGGATTTTGCGGCTAGTTGATGAAAACGATCGCCGCGATTGTGGAATGCCCTGAAGATGACAGTATTGTAGCCTAAACTTTTCAGGCTCTTAAAATAGTTTTCGCAATCCTGGAGATTGTCGGCGGCAAGAACTGAAATCTGGGCGCCGATAAGAGGGTGTTGCTCAGCCCGGGTTACATTTACTGCCATTAAAGACAGCGTAATCAAGCTGATAATTAAATAATAGTGTTTCATCATTTACGAAAAAAGTGGCGTCGTAAAAAGCATCCCGGACCGCTATCGCGGCCACGTATGTACAAGTAACGTGAGAGGAACTAATGCGGGGACAAGTCCCGCAACCCAAAAGAAAGTTACCGGCCCGCAAATAAGTACTCTTATCAGAACATTTTCTTGTTTTTTTTTACAAGAAAATAACCTGTAAGGTACTAATGCGGGAACAGATCCCGCAACCCAAGCGGAGCCTTGCGGTCCGCACCCAGGGGCAATCCGCTGGTCGCACCCCAAGGGCACTTCCGTTGGGCGCAAATAAGTACTCTTATCAGAACATTTTCTTGTTTTTTCAAACCGAAAATAACTTGTAAGGTACTAAATCTGCGTTAATCTGCGTTCATCTGTGGTTTATATTTTTTAGTTGAACCAACAGATGAACACAAATGGACACAGATAAAATTTACATAATTTTTATTGGTTGCAAACTGTTATTCAGAAGTCAAAAACTCAATAGTCAAGAAAAAAGTTCGGCGGCAAGTTCTTTGAGCGTTGCAATCTCTTTCAGGTTTGATTTGGCGGTGTTCCGGGCGGCAAGATTGCCTTTGGGGGCGATGATTTTTTTAAAGCCGAATTTCAAGGCTTCATTCAGGCGTTGGTCAATCATATTAACCCGGCGGATTTCACCGGTCAAACCGACTTCGCCGATAACCATAGTGGTTGTCGGAATCGGCTGATCGAGATGGCTTGAGAGGATGGCGGCAATCAGGGCCAGATCAATGGCCGGTTCAATTACTTTAAGGCCGCCGACGATATTCAGGAAGATATCCTTGCCGGCAAAATCAAGGCGCAGCCGTTTTTCCATGATCGCTATCATTAACGCGGCCCGGTTGCGGTCGATGCCCAGGGTTGTCCGGCGCGGAATCCCGCCGGAGACCGCAGCGCTGACCAGGGCTTGAATCTCGGTCAGGATCGGCCGGGAGCCTTCAATCGTGGCGCTGACGAGAGAGCCGGCCAGGCTTAAAGGGCGCTCGTTGAGAAAAATACTCGAAGGGCTGTCAACCCCGATCAGGCCGCGGCCGGTCATCTCAAAAACGCCGATTTCATTGGTTGAACCGAAGCGGTTTTTGACGGCGCGCAGGATTCGATAGGGATATTGGGTGTCGGATTCAAAATAGAGAACCGTGTCAACCATATGTTCAAGGAGTTTCGGGCCGGCAATGGCACCTTCCTTGGTAACGTGGCCGATGATAAAGGTCGGGGTGTTGGTGAGTTTGGCAATCTTTACCAGATGGGCCGCGCTTTGTCTGACCTGGCTGGTCGAGCCCGGCGGTGATTTGACCTCGGGGCTGTGGCAGGTCTGAATCGAATCGATTACCAGAATTTTCGGTTTAAGTTTACGGAAATGTTTGATGATCTCTTCGCAGCTTGAAGCCGAGAGAAAATAGAGATTGTCATTGTTGATGCCCATACGCTGGCTGCGCATTTTACTCTGGCCCGGCGACTCTTCACCGGAAACATAGAGGGTGGTTGATTCCGGAGAGCTTAGGCGGTCAAGAACCTGCAAGAGCAGGGTTGATTTGCCGATGCCGGGATCGCCGCCGACCAGGACTACCGAGCCGGTAACCACCCCGCCGCCCAGAACCCGGTCAAATTCACCGATGCCGGTCTTCCGGCGGGGCTGTTCGCTCTCATCGATCCGGCTTAAAGGCAGCGGCCGGGTTTCAGTTCCGAGTTCACTTATCGCCAAAAGCATTTCCGGGGTTTTATGGTTGTTCTCCGGGGCGTTTTCGTCCAGGGCTTCGCGCATGGTTTCCCATTCGTTACAGGCCGGGCATTTCCCCAGCCACTTGGCGCTTTGATAGCCGCAGGCGGTGCAGAAAAATGAGGTTTTACTTTTTTTATTTGCCATCAGTTTTAAGCTTTTCTCCGATAATGAATATTTAAAAGAATGCTGATCAGAATCATTGAGGTCAGCATTGAGGTGCCGCCGTAGCTGAAAAGCGGCAGGGGAATGCCGACCACCGGCATCAGGCCGGAAACCATGCCGATATTGATGGTTACCTGCCAGAAGAAGATTGCCGCAATGCCGATGGCAAGATAGCTGCCGAAACTGTCCCGGGCTTCGATGGCGATGTGGACGGCGCGTAAAAGAAAGGCAAAATAGAGGGCGAGCAGGATCAAAACCCCGAGAAAACCCCACTGCTCGGCGTAGGCGGCAAAAATGAAATCGGTATGCTGTTCCGGTAAAAAATGCAAGCTGTTCTGGGTTCCTTTAAGAAAGCCTTTGCCGAAAAGTTTGCCGGCGCCGATGGCGATCTTGGATTGGGCAATGTGATAACCTGAGCCCAAGGGATCTTTTTCGGGGTCCAAAAATGTCAGAATTCTTTGCCGTTGGTAGTCGTGGAGAAACTGCCAGCCGACGACGGCGATACTGATTGCGCTTAATCCCAATGTGATCAGGGTGCCCCGGGTAATCCCGGCAACAAAGATAATGACCCCGGAGATGAGAATCATCAGCATGGCCGTGCCGAGATCCGGCTGTTTCAAAATCAGGACGGAGGGTAACGCAATAATCAGAGCCGGGGGAATCAGCTCCTTCAGATTGTAAGGCGGCGGCAGTTGCCGGTCACTCAGGTAGCGGGCCAGGGCCAGGATAACCGTGATTTTGGCAAATTCCGAAGGCTGCACATTGATGCCGCCAAAAGACAGCCAGCGGGTCGCGCCCATATGGGTGCTGCCGACAACCTCAACCGCCAGCAGCAGGATAATGCTGATACCGTAAAGCGGATAGGCGATTTGGTAAAAGATACTGTAATGGAATATAAACAGGAGAGCTCCGAGCCCGGTAGCGACCGCCACCCAGATCAGCTGGCGCCGGCAGAAGCCGGTCAGCCAGGTTCCGGCTTCGGGATTGTAGGTCGCGCTGTAAATCGTGATAACCCCGAAGCCGATCAAGATAATAGTGAGGATGCAGGTCAGGTAATCGAAACCATCAAGACGGTTGCGTTCGAGACTGGGCTCACTTAAGAAACTCCGGGTTTCGCCGGCAAAACTTTCTTCATTGGCCGGGCTGATCCGGGTTGGTCGATGGCGGTTATATCGGGGTAATCTCATTGGGCTGAACTGTCCGGGTTGGTTTCGGCTTTGCAGTTAATCTTATTTAAATAAAACTCAATAACTTTACGGGCAATCGGGGCGGCGGTTGAGCCGCCGTGACCGCCGTGTTCCACCATGACGGCGATCGCGATTTTCGGGTGGTTGAAAGGGGCGAAAGCGGCAAACCAGGCATGGTCGCGATAACGCCAGGGGGTTTCCGAAACCTTTTTTAAGGTTTTAAGCTCCTGTTTGACCACCTGAGCCGTGCCGGTTTTACCGGCCATCTGCCATTTTTTTGTTCTTAAACGGGACCGGTACCCGGTGCCCCGGCGGTTGTTAACCACCATCAGGAGCGCCTGGCGAATCGCCTGCATATCTTGATCACGTATGTCAATTTTGACTCCGGCATAATCTTTGGCCACCGCCGGATTCCGGCCGCCGGCGTTGTTGTCCGGGTTTTCAACTTTGATCAGATGAGGCCTGAAATAGGTTCCGGAATTGGCAAAGACCGAATACATAGCTGCAATCTGGAGCGGGGTGGCGATCAGATAACCCTGGCCGATACAGACTGAGAGCGTGTCGCCGGTATACCATTGGTCGTGAACATTTTTCAATTTCCACGATGAACTTGGCATCAGGCCGTAGCGCTCGCCGGGTAATTCAATACCGCTTTTAATTCCGAGTCCGAACCGGTTGCCGAACGCGGCAATTCTATCGATTGAAACCCGGGTCGCAAGATTATAGAAATAAACATCGCAGGATTCCCTGATGGCTTTGGCAAGCTTGACTTTGCCGTGGCCATAGCGGTTCCAGCAGCGAAAATTCGTTTGCCCGAGATTTAGAGAGCCGTTGCAGAAAAATTCAGTATTAACGCTTATGAGCCGGTCGGTTAAAGTGACTGCGGCAATCAAAGGTTTAATGGTCGAGCCCGGCGGATAGCAGCCCTGAATCGCGCGGTTCTGCAGCGGGTGCAGGGGGTCGCCATTGATTCTGCGCCAGTCGTCGGGGCGGATTCTGGTTGAAAAAAGATTGTTTGAGAATGAGGGAGTGCTGACTAAAGCCAGAATTTCACCATTGTTCGGGTCAATAGCGACGATGCTGCCGACCTGGTCGCCCATAGCGGCGAAAGCGAACTCCTGGAGATCGATATCAATGGTTAATTTAAGGCTGTTGCCGGGAATGGCAGGCTTAACGGTGAAGGCCTCAAGTTCCCGGCCGCGGGCGTTAACCACGACCTGCCGTAAACCGTCCTGGCCGCGCAGTTTATTCTGATAACGCGATTCAATCCCGGTGCGGCCGACAAGGTCATCCCGGGCGTAACTGCTGTAGGCGTCAAGTTTCAGCTCCCGGTCATTGATAAAGCCGAGATAGCCGATGATGTGGGAGCAGATTTCGTCGTAGGGATAATCCCTTAAAGGTTCAGTCTCGATTATAACCCCGGGAAGCTCATATTTACGGGCTTCGAGCCGGGCGAGTTCGTCGGCGCTGAGATTTTTTTTCAGGGTCAGCGGCCGGTGCCGGGTATAAGTTGAACATTGCGAGTAGAGTTTAACGACGGTCGCGGGATTAAGGCCTTCAACCTGAGCCGCAATCAGGGCGGCGAGTTCCTCGATTTCATCTTTGGCGATATTCTCAGGGATTATCTGGAGGTTGAAGCCTAAGGAGTTATCCGCCAGGATTTTACCGTTGCGGTCGGTAATAATCCCGCGCAAAGCTCTGATTCTCCGGTTTCTGATCCGGTTGTCATGTGATTTGCGGCTGTAATATTCCCCTTCGACGATTTGCAGATACCAGAGCCTTAAGGTTATGCAGGCGACAATTATTGTCATAATGACAATAAAAATGTGGGCATTGCCGGTGATCTGCTCACGTTTAGTTCTTTTACTGTTATTTACATCGGTCATTGAGTTTGGTTGCAGGGCTCGGAATTTATGACAGGGCTCGTAATTTATGAGGCGATACTGTCAGGGTTGGCAGGGCGAAAACGTTCCTGCAACATATTCAAGCAAACGAGAATCGGCAGGGTGAACAAAGCGGTAGTCAAAGCACAACCCAGCGCCCCGATTGCGGTGATGCTGAGCGGCGGCCGGGGGGCGGCCATAAAACCTACAAAAACCGTCATGGCGAATTTGCCTAAGCCGGCAAAGACTGCTTGGGGAATGATGTTGTTCATAAAAATAGTATGGTTGAGGTGGCAGCCGATAAAAAAAATAAACAGCATAATTCCCGGTTGAATAATTCCGGGGGAGCTGTTGCAGAGCGGGCTCGCAAAAGCAACGCCCAGGGCGCCGAGAAAAGAATTCCGGTCGAAAGGGCATGAGGCCAGGAACGTGATCAGGGCGAGGTTAAGGTCGGGGGTGAAGATCGAGGGCACTCCGAGACGGGGAAACAGGGCGGTTTCGATGGCGGTTAAAAAAAACGCGGCCAGAGCAAAATAGAGTGGAAAAAAAAGGGAGAGCGTACTCATTCGTCGGTGGTTTCTGCGGTTGCCGCCATTTGTGCCGGTTGCGCTGACACCGGATTAGCCGGGGTTGTCGGTATCACATAGACTTCTTCGATGGTGTCGGGGTCAAATTCAGGCTGGACCTGAATTTTTTTACTTAAACCTTCGCTGTCATCAGTAACGGTTATCACCGTGCCGACGGTTATCCCTTTGGGGAAAATGCGGTCAAGGCCGGAAGTGATAAGCTTGTCGCCGACTTTAACATCAGCGGTGCGCTGAAGGTAGGCAAGGCTGCAGAGGTTGGTGCCGGTTCCCTGAAGCACTCCGCGCACGCGATTACGTTGAATCATAACATCGCAGGCACTGTTGCGATCAATTAACAAAAGGATTTTGGCAGATTGCGGCCCGCAGGCGATTATCCGGCCGACAACCCCGCCTAAAGTAAAGGCCGGGTTGTTAATGCTGAGATTTTGTCTGGTGCCGCAATCGATGATCAGGACATGCGAGAGGGGGCTGGTTTGCCGGCCGATGATGCGGGCGGCGACTCCCCGGGCAAGGATATCATGCTGTTTTTTGAAATTTAAGAGCCGGTGCAGGCGCCGGTTTTCAATCCGGGTCTCCTGCATCTGCTCGAGTTGGAATCTCAGTAAGTCATTGTCGGCTTTAAGCTGGCGGTTCAGCTTTTTGACGCCGACAAGTTTTATGTAATTGTCAAAGAAGTTATTGCTGCTGGTGAAGATAAAATCAATACTTTTCTGAACGGGATAGGTCATAGTCAGCGCGGAACGCTCGGCAATCGCGAATATACTGCCGCCGCTGCGCAAACCGTAATTGACGCACAGGGTCAGAAAGATAAAAATCAGGGCCAGGCTCAGAAGCCAGGGCAGTCTGCGACTTAGAACAAGCATGATAACGTCCGCTGCAGTTTATTCACATTGGGTAACTTCCCGTAAAAGGGTGAGGTTGTCGAGAACCATACCCGAACCGCGGACGACGCAGGTTAAGGGATCTTCAACCACGGTTATCGGCAGGCCGGTTTCGTGGCGCATTAAAGAGTCAAGATTACGCAGCAAAGCGCCGCCGCCGGTCAGCATGATACCTTTATCAACGATATCGGCCGCCAACTCCGGCGGCGTCCGTTCCAGAGCGATACGAACCGCGTCAAGAATGGCATTAACCGGGTCGGTCAGGGCCTCGCGAATCTCTTCCGAGTTTATTTCCAGAGTCTGCGGTACGCCGGCAACCGTGTCCCGGCCTTTGATAAGCATAATTTCGGGCTCTTCCAGGGGGGCGGCCGCGCCGATTTCTATCTTGATGTCTTCGGCCATACGCTCCCCGATCAGCATATTGTATTTGCGGCGGATATATTGGATTATGGCTTCATCAATCTTGTCGCCGCCGACCCGGACCGAACGGGAAAAAACAATGCCCGCCAGGGAGATGACCGCAACCTCGGTGGTGCCGCCGCCGATATCAACTACCATATTGCCGGTCGGTTCGGTGATCGGCAAACCGGCGCCGATGCCGGCGGCCATCGGTTCTTCAATCAGGTAGACCTCCCGGGCGCCGGCGGATTCCGCCGATTCCTTGACCGCCCGGCGTTCAACCTGGGTGATGCCGGAAGGCACACAGATTACGGTGCGGGGCCGCACCCACTTTTTGCGTTTATGAACCTTGGTGATGAAGTGGCGCAGCATCGCTTCGGTAACTTCAAAATCGGCAATAACGCCGTCTTTCATCGGGCGGATAGCGACAATGTTGCCCGGGGTCCGGCCGAGCATAAGTTTGGCGTCGGTGCCGACCGCAAGAACTTTCTTGGTGCCGTTGGGATTGCTTTGCACCGCAACCACCGATGGCTCATCGATGATGATGCCTTTGCCGTTTACATAAACCAGAGTGTTGGCGGTGCCGAGGTCAATAGCCAGGTCACTGGAAAAAAGTCCTAAAACTGAAGTGAACATATAACTAAACTCGCTGAAATTAAAAATTGTTACAGGATGTAAAACCCCTGGGTTGATCCGGCCGGTATCGCCGGCACATAAAGAAGTTTGTATGCTAACAGGGACGGTTAAAAAAATCAAGAAAAATCAGCGTTTTGCGGGTTGGAGGCGAAATTTTATCATTTAAATTGTCAGATTTAAAAAAATGCTGACTTGACTCCTTGCAGGCGATAGGTTAAATCCTGCGGACATTTGTAAAAGTCTGACGGTTTTCCATCGTTACAGTAATGCTATTTTCGCTCAGGAACTTTTTCAAGAATAACAGGTGTCGGATGAGTACATCAGGACTTCCGGACGAATTCTGGCAGGATGAGATTGACGAAGATTTTGCTGGAAATCAGCATATTTACAGCGTTTCGCAGTTAAACAGTGATATTCGCCTGATCCTGGAAGATAATTTTACGCCGGTCTGGGTCGAAGGGGAAATCTCGACTTTGCGGATTCCGGCTTCCGGGCACTGTTACTTTACCCTGAAAGATGAACGCTCGCAGGTGAAAGCGGTGCTTTTTCGCCGGCAGCGGCAGGCGCTGCGTTATCAGCCGCGGGCGGGCGATCAGGTGTTATGCAACGGCCGCATCTCTCTTTATGAGCCGCGCGGGGAATGTCAGGTAATTGTCTCGACCCTGGAACTTAAAGGTATGGGCGATCTCTGGCGGGCTTTCGCGGCCCTGAAAGAGAAACTGGAGAAAGAGGGCCTCTTTCAGGCCGGGCGCAAAAAGAAATTGCCGCAGCTGCCGCGCTGTGTGGCTTTGATAACTTCCGCTACCGGAGCGGCGGTGCAGGATATTCTGCAGGTTGTCAGACGGCGCTTTGCCGGGGTCGAAATTATTATTGTGCCGGTTACGGTTCAGGGCGAGCGGGCCGCCGGGGAAATTGTCGCGGCGCTGCAATTTGTCAATCAACACTGGCAGGGGCGGGTCGATACCGTTATTCTGGCCCGCGGCGGCGGCTCTTATGAAGATTTGATGCCTTTTAATGACGAGCGCCTCGCTTATGCAATTGCCGCTTGTGAAATTCCCCTGATCAGCGCGGTCGGCCATGAAATAGATTTTACGATTGCTGATTTTGTTGCCGATGTCCGGGCCCCGACCCCGTCGGCGGCCGCGGAACTGGTGATTGCCAATCGCGGCGATATGCTCGAGCGGCTTTATCAACTCCGGCAGCGACTACTGCAAATCGGCCGGCAGCGTTTAATCAAAGAGCGGCGGCGGCTGGAGATGCTCGGTTTGGGCCTGGAAAACGGCGCGGCCGTTTTTACTGAAAAAAGCCGGGAGTTTAATGAATTAAAGTCGCGTTTTCGGAAAGCAATGCTTGCGCGTCTGCGGCTGCTGCGCCAGAATCTTGCCGGCTGTGAACATCGGTTGTGGCGGAACTCGCCGCTTTTCAAGATTAAATCGCTGCGGCCGGAGATTGAACATCATAAGCAGCGTTTGCAACAATCAATGACCTATCGTCTCGCTGAAAACCGGCAGCATCTTACAGCTTGCAGTGATCGCCTCAACGCCTGCAGCCCGCTGGCGGTTTTGGCCCGGGGCTATGCCGTGGCCGAGAAAATTGCCGGGCGCAAAGTGGTTCGCCGGAGCGCGGATTTGGTTGTCGGTGAGAAACTGCGCCTGCGTTTCAATCAGGGTACGGCTGAATGTCGGGTTGAGAGTATTGATGTTGGTGAGTAAACCTCAATTATTGTAACTATTCAGCCGAATCCGGGGTCGGGCGCGGTTTTTCTCCGCTAGGCGTTAAGATTTCTGTTTTTCCTTTAAGCTCGCTGCGCCCGCCTTGCAAAACTCGCTTACGCTCAAACAGTTGCAATGCTGATGCGGGAACAAATCCCGCAACCCAAACGGAGCCTTTTTGGCCCGCACCCAGGGGCAATCCGCTGGTCGCACCCCAAGGGCAATCCGCTGGGCGCACCCAAGGGCAATCCGCTGGTCGCAAATAAGTACTCTTATCAGAACATTTTCTTGTTTTAAAACAAGAAAATAACCTGTAAGGCACTAATGCGGGAACAAACCCGCAACCCAAACGGAGCCTTGCGGCCCACAAATAAGTACTCTTATCAGAACATTTTCTGATTATTAAATCTTGTTTTTTGG
>WFRP01000199.1 GCA_015486505.1 Pseudomonadota bacterium
AGCACTTATTTGCGACCGTCGGAAGTGCCCCTGGGTACGGGCCGCAAGGCCCTGTCTGGGTTGCGGGAGTTAGTTCCCGCATTAGTACCTTACAGGTTATTTTCTGCACCAAAAAACAAGATTTAATATCCAGAAAATGTTCTGATAAGAGGACTTATTTGCGACCTGCGGAAGTGCCCTTGGGGTGCGGGCCGAAAAGGCCCGATTGGGTTGCGGGATCTGTTCCCGCATCAGACTTCCTTAGAATCGATTTTGATTTGTAACCATTCAGCCAACCCCGGCGGGGCAAATACCACAAAGTCTGCGACAATGTAAAGCGGAAGTCGGCAAAAAAACTATAAACTTGACAGCGAAGCAGGCTCTACGCTATTCATTTACCGTGACATCAGGCCAAACCTTTCAGCGGGATTTCATCTGCCCTCTTTCCGGAGGGAACGGGGGGGGGCGGAGCGCTTGCGGGAAGATTCGTCGTTTTTTAAACGAACGTAAACAGGCATTACAAATGAGTAAAGCAAAAATTTTCCGGGGCCTGAAATGGTTGCACAAATACCCCGCACTTTTCGCCCTTCTTTACTGTCTCTGGATGGGACTCAGCGGCATCGCCTTAAATCATCCGCAACTTATTAAACGGTTTTCTCTAAAAAATCAGCTGATGCCGGCCAACTACCAATATTGCAAATGGAACCGGCTGAGCTGGCGCGACGCCGCTATCTCCCGGCAACATAACAACATTCTTTATGTCGGCGGCAAGGAAGGGGTCTGGCAAAGTTTAAACCGCGGCAAAAATTTCACCCGCTTAGCGGACGGTTTTCCGGCCGCGGCCTATGAAAAAGATACTTTCTGCCTGCTTTTGGCTGATTATGACAAACAGGAAACCCTCTTTGCCGGCACCAGATCGGGACTTTTTTACCTTGAAAATCAAGATTGGCAGCGCGTCAAGCACCCCATCCTGGGTTCCCGCCCGGTAGTCGACCTCGTTCAGGTTGAAAACCGGATTCTGGCCTTTACCGACAGTGCCGCGTTTACGGCCAACGCCGACAACTATCCCCCGAATTTTACCGCGCTCAAGCTGCCGCGCCGACGAGATAATGCCCGCCTGCCGCTCTTTCGCTGGCTTCGCAAAATTCATGACGGCTCTATTTTCGGCTTTACGGGCCGTCTCTTTGTTGATATAATCGGATTAGTTCTGGTTTTTCTCTCTTTTTCCGGATTGCTGATCTGGCATGTCATATTCAACAAAAAACGCGGCTGGAAAACTATCCTCTCCGGCAGAATATTTTCTCTTAACTATCGCTGGCACCTTAAGCTGGGGAGCATCAGCGCCGTCTTTATTGCCATAACCGCCCTTTCCGGAGCCTTCGCGCAGCCGCCGCTGCTTTTGACCATTGCCCGGCTGCAGACCCCGGCCGGTTTACAGCCGCAGGAAAACGCCGTCAACCCCTGGAATAAGCAAATCCAGCGGGCGGCCTACTTAAAAAGCCGAAAACTACTTTTAATCGCCACCAAACAGGGTATTTTCAGCGGCCCGCCTGATGGTTCGCGGGATTTTTTTCGCCGGCCCGATGTCGTGCCCATCCACGGTATGGGGGCTCTGGTCTTTAAAAGCCTGGATGACGCAAAACTTCTCATCGGTTCATTCAGCGGCCTCTATCTCTGGGATACCGCCGGCCGTGTGGTTACGGAACTTAAAGCCGGGGCTCAGGCCGGCAGCCCCGACCGGGGCCAGCCGATAATGGCAACCGGAGTTTTAATTGAGAACGGCGAACCGCTTCTGGCTATCGATTATGAAAGCGGGCTTGAACCCCTCAAACCGCGCCTTAAAATTGTCCCGGCCATGCCTGACATTCTTAGGTCACAAAGCCGCATTTCCCTCTGGCATACCCTTTTTGAGCTGCATAACGGCCGGATTTTTGCGGAATACATCGGCCCCTTCTACTGGTTTATCACACCGGCCGGCGCTCTTTTTTTCTGTCTCATTCTCACTAGCGGCAGCCTGCTCTGGTTCGGGCGCAAATTGTAACAGCGCAGATCCGGTAATTCATAAAGGTTCCCATAAAAAAGGAGAGTAACTATTCAGCCAAATTTTACCCCCCACCTTCTGGAGGGGGCGGGGGTGGTTTTTCGTAAGCGGTTGCGGAAACGATTTCGTTGTTTTTCGGAAGCGAGCGGGAGCCCATTAGTGCCTTACAGGTTATTTTCTTGTTTTTTTCGACAGC
>WFRP01000200.1 GCA_015486505.1 Pseudomonadota bacterium
TTGCAAAACTCGCTTACGCTCAAACAGTTGCAATGCTAATGGGCTCCCGCTCGCTTCCGAAAAACAACGAAATCGTTTCCGCAACCGCTTACGAAAAACCACCCCCGCCCCCTCCAGAAGGTGGGGGGTAAAATTTGGCTGAATAGTTACGAACGAATTTTCCGCAGCGCCTTGATCCTTGCCAACAGGGGCGGATGGCTGTAATTAAGAAAAACATATAGCGGATGCGGAGTCAGATTCGCAAGGTTATCATGGGCCAGTTTTTTCAGGGCATTTACCATGGTTTCCGGCGCGGCCGTGGTTTTCGCCGCGAATTTGTCCGCCTGAAACTCGTGGCTGCGGGAGAGTGCCTGGAGCAGCGGGCTCAAAACCATTTCCACCGGCGCGAACAGCAGACTGAAAAAGATAAGGCCGGCGGCGATTGAGGTATGCTCCAGGTGAAATGCCTGATAAAGTTCCGGCTGTTTAAGAAAATAGCCCATCAGAAAAAAAATAATCCCCTGATGAATGACTGAGATGGCGGTCATTTTGAGGATATGTTTCTTTTTATAGTGTCCGATTTCATGGGCGAGAACCGCCAGCAGTTCCGGGACGCTATGCTGTTTGATTAAGGTGTCAAACAGGGCGACCCGGCGGCGCTTGCCGAAACCGGTAAAAAAAGCGTTACCTTTTCCGGAGCGTTTGGAGCCGTCGACAACAAAGACGTTGGTTAATGGAAAGTTGACCTTTTCACCATATTTTAAGAGGCTCTCTTTAAGTTCACCTTCGGGCAGGGGGGTAAATTTATTAAAAAGCGGCATAATCCAGGTTGGCGCAATCAGTTGAAGGCCCAGAGTAAAAAATGCCGTCGTCAGCCAGGCGTAGAGCCAGGCGGAATCTCCGGCGTTCTGAAAGAACCAGATGATACCGGCCAGCAGCGGGGTTCCGAGAGTCAATGAAAGCAGCATAACCTTGATTCTGTCAAGAATAAAGGTTTTCCAGGTGGTCTGGTTGAAACCGAAACGCTCCTCTATGACAAAGGTGTTGTAGATGGCAAAGGGAAGGTTCAGCAGTGAACGCGCCAGCAGAAGCACGCCGATAAAGAGCAGGCCGGAAAGTAACAGGTTGCCGTTGCTTTGCGTAATACTCCATTTATCCAGCAGATTGAAACCGCCGAGAAACCAGAAAAGCAGAGTGATGAGCAGTGAAAAAAGGCTTTCACATTGACCAAAAATTGTGTTTGCCCGCAGGTAGTCACGACTCTTGCGATACTCTTTTTCAGCAATAAGATCGGCAAATTCAAGCGGCGGGGTGCTTGTCTGCCGGCGCAGGTTGAGAATATCGGCGATTAAATTAAGCAGATAATCTCCGACAAGGGCGATAAGAATAATAACTGCGTATCGATTCATCAAGGTTCCGGACGTATATTTAATTAGTGATCGGGGTTGGGATCTTGCCGGTATTTTAAGTTCCGGTTAAATTGCTCAGAGCCGGGGGTCTTCGGTTTTTTTACGATGGGAAAAGTTTGGCGAAAGCTGCAGGCATGCGGGCGATTTTTCTCTTCTTATAATCAAAAAAGACAATGCCGGTTTTGGCCCGGGCGACTTCGGCGCCGGTTTTGGCGTTTTTTATGTGATAGAAGAAATTGCAGCCGCTATTTTTCGGCGCATAGATGGCGATATTAAAGTTTAGACTTTCGCCCCAGCTGACTTCAGCTTTATAGGTGATTGCCAGATCGGCCATGATGATACCGACTCCGTCGACATCAATCTCACTGAAATTATAATTTTGTAAAAACCGCACGCGGGCTTCGTGCGTTAACGATATGATACGGTCGTGACCTAAATGGTTGCCGTAATTAATGTCGCTGATTCGGGGAGTAATCTCGGTACGAAAAATAAATTGCTGCGCTTTCGGCAGTTCAAGTCTGATTCTGTCCATCAGCGCAGGATAACAAAAAATGACTGATTTTACAATTATAAATTTGGATTTTTCTGTAACTGTTCAGCCGAATCCGGGGTCGGGCGCGGTTTTTCTCCGCCAGGCGTTAAGATTTTTGTTTTTCCTTACGCGCGCTGCGCCCGCCTTGCAAAACTCGCTTACGCTCAAACAGTTGCAATGCTGATGCGGGAACAAATTCCGCAACCCAAACGGAGCCTTGCGGCCCGCACCCAAGGGCACTTCCGATGGTCGCAAATAAGTACTCTTATCAGAACATTTTCTTGTTTTTACAGTTGAAAAAAGCTGTCGAAAAAAACAAGAAAATAACCTGTAAGGTACTGATGGGCTCCGGCTCGCTTCCGAAAAACAACGAAATCGTTTCCGCAACCGCTTACGAAAAACCACCCCCGCCCCCTTCAGAAGGTGGGGGGGTAAAATTTGGTTGCATAGTTACATTTTTCTTTTGTTTTACAGCGATAAAAAGAGCCGCAAAGGGAAAATCCGTTTTGCGGCTCTTTTGCCGGCCCCGGCCTGATAAACCGGGGCTGGGCTAAGGGGGTTGGCTGTAATTATTCGCCTTTCATCATTGCCGCGATATCGTCTTCGACGGTTCCGATCGGTTTGATGTTGAATTTTTCAACCAGAACATTAACGACGGTCGGAGAGAGAAACGCCGGCAGGGTAGGCCCTAAGCGAATCCCTTTAACTCCGAGGAAAAGCAGGGCCAGAAGAACGGCGACCGCTTTCTGCTCGTACCAGCCGATATCAAAAGAGATCGGGAGATCGTTAATATCGTCAAGTGCAAAAACCTCTTTCAATTTGAGGGCGATAACCGCCAGCGAGTAGGAGTCGTTACACTGGCCCGCGTCCAGAACCCGGGGAATGCCGCCGATATCGCCGAGGTCAAGCTTGTTGTAACGGTATTTAGCGCAACCGGCCGTCAGGATAATCGTATCTTTGGGCAAATTCTCGGCCACTTCCGTGAAATAAGCGCGGGCTTTCTGGCGGCCGTCGCAGCCGGCCATAACTACAAAACGTTTAACCGCACCGGATTTAACCGCATCGACAACCTTGTCGGCCAGGGCCATAACCTGATTGTGTGCGAAACCGCCGACGATTTTACCGGTTTCAATTTCGGTCGGCGGCGCGCATTTTTTGGCTTTCTCAATAATGGCCGAGAAATCTTTTTTGCCGCCTTTCGCTCTTTCCGGAATATGATTGGCGCCGACAAAACCGACAACCCCGGTCGTAAAAAGCCGATCCAGATAGGTGTTATCTTTTTTCAGCGGAATAACACAGTTGGTGGTCATTAAAATCGGGCCGTTGAAAGATTCGAATTCCTGATTCTGGTGCCACCAGGAACCACCGTAGTTACCGACCAGGTGCTCATATTTTTTCAATTCCGGATAGTAGTGACAAGGCAGCATCTCGCCATGGGTGTAAACATCAACGCCGGTACCTTCAGTCTGCTTGAGCAGCTCTTCCATATCCTTTAAATCATGGCCGCTGATCAAAATGCCGGGGTTGTTGCGGACGCCGAGGTTAACTTCAGTAATCTCCGGATTACCGTAGGTTGTGGTATTGGCCTTGTCGAGCAGAGCCATGGTGTTGACGGAGACTTCACCGGCTTTCATGACCAGGCCGATCATCTCGTCAACGGAGAGATCTTCAGTCGTTGAGTTTAAGGCTTCAAGCAAAAAGGCGTAGATGCCGTCATCTTCATAGCCCAGCACCGCGGCGTGTTCAGCGTAAGCGGCAATCCCTTTAAGACCGAGAATCAGAAGCTCGCGCAGGGAGCGGACATCTTCATTCTCAGTCGCAAGAACGCCGACCGTTTTGGCTTTTTCAGCCAATTCAGCCGGGTCGTCCGTAAACCAGGTCGCGGCATCCGGCAGAGCGCCGCTGAAATCCTGGCCATTTTTCTCTTTGTAGTCGGCAAGAAATTTAGCCTGCAGCGCTTTTTTGCGGGCCAGCGACTCTTTAACGTAAGCAATCAGGCTTTCGTTATCAAAGTTGGCGTTGGTAATCGTTGTAAACAGAGCTTTAGCAACAAACAGGGCCGTGTCATTATCCTTAAGCCCGAACTCTTGCAACTTTTTGCCGTAAACGGCAATACCTTTAAGGTTGAAAATCAACAGATCCTGCAGCTCGGCAGTATCTCCCGGTTTGCCACATACACCTTTAATGGTACAGCCCTGGTTTTTCGCGGTTTCCTGACATTGAAAACAAAACATATTGATCTCCTTTTTGGTTAAAGTTAATTATTTTAATCCTTATTTAGTCGAGAGCCGCACCATTAACATTGACTTAAGTCAAAAGATAAAAATAATAGCAAAAATTCTTGTAACTATTAAGCCAAATTTTACCCCTCCCCCACCTTCTGGAGGGAGCTGGGGTGCGCCCAGCGGATTGCCCTTGGGGTGCGCCCAGCGGATTGCCCCTGGGTGCGGGCCGCAAAGGCCCAATTGGGTTGCGGGGATTGTTCCCGCATTAGCATTGCAACTGTTTGAGCGTAAGCGAGTTTTGCAAGGCGGGCGCAGCGAGCTTAAAGGAAAAACAGAAATCTTAACGCCGAGCGGAGAAAAACCGCGCCCGACCCCGGATTCGGCTGAATAGTTACAGATTCTTTTGACCATAAAAGGCCGTTTTGGGTTTGTTTTTTTCGTTTCTCCAGCCTGATATACGAAATCAGGATAGTTTTCCACAGAAACTATTCAATTGTCGATACAAATTTTCCGCAGATAGTAATTGTGATTCCGGTTTTTATATGTACATATAATTTGAAAAATGTTAGTAACTACTCAGCCAAATTTTACCCCCCACCTTCTGGAGGGGGCGGGGTGGTTTTTCGAAGCGGTTGCGGAAACGATTTCGTTGTTTTTCGGAAGCGAGCGGGAGCCCATTAGCATTGCAACTGTTTGAGCGTAAGCGAGTTTTGCAGGGCGGGCGCAGCGCGCGTAAGGAAAAACAGAAATCTTAACGCCGAGCGGAGAAAAACCGCGCCAGATTCGGCTGAATAGTTACAAATGTTATTTATTCGAAAAGTGTTATTAATATTGATGGACTTTCAACCGATCAAATCCCTGGTCAAAAACCACTTCGAAAAATAGTGAGGCCGCAATGTTTAAGAGATTCAAGCTCCAAGCAAAAATTATGGCAGTTATGGTCGTTTCCACATTTGTTGTTTGCGCTCTGCTGGTGACAAACAATGTCAGCAGTATGTCGGACTTGATCCGGAAAGCTGAACGTAAAGAACTTGAGACCCATATGAAATCCATCAATCGAAGTATTATTATGGAAGGTGTCAAGGCGAAAACTTTAAGCGCGTTGGTGGCCGGGATTCCCCTGGTTCAGGAAAAATTTCACGCGGGCGACCGCAAGGGTCTGGCGGATATGTTCCTGCCGGGATTTAAAACCCTTAATGAAAAATACGATGTCGCCCAGTTTCAGTTTCTCTATCCCCCGGCAACCTCTTTCCTGCGCGTGCACAAGCCGGAAAAGTTTGGTGATGATCTTACCAATATGCGCCACTCGATAGTTGCCGCGAATAAAATCCGCCAGGCTTTGAGCGGAATTGAAAACGGAGTGGCCGGACTTGGAATCCGGGGCGTGGTGCCGGTGAAGTATGCCGGCAAACATGTCGGGGTGGTTGAATTCGGCTTAGGTTTCGGTCAGCCCTTTTTTGAAAATTTCAAAAAGCAGAACGGGGTTGATGTCGCTCTGCATCTGCGGGCTGGAGAACGCTTTAAAACCATTGCTACAACTATGGGAGATAAACCTCTGTTTTCAGATGAAAAATTAGAAAAAGCCATGCTCGGTGAACCCCAGTTCGGACACTATGTCATCAAGAAAGTTCCGTATGCGGTTTATGCCAAAAAAGTAAGTGACTATTCCGGCGATCCCATCGGAGTAATCGAGATTGCCATAAACAGCAGCGGTTACAGCGCCTCTCTGAGCGCCGCCCGCACAAATGGTATTATCATCGGCTTTTTGGCAATGCTAATCGGAATTGTGATTGCCATGCTGACGGCCAGACACCTGGTCGGACAGGTAAACCGGGTTCTGGCCGCGGTAAATCTGGTAGCTGAAGGGGATCTCTCGGTTGAAATCAATGTCGACGGCAACGACGAAATCTGCCAACTGGGCCGGGCTACCAATCTGATGCGCCTCAAACTGCACGATATGGCTTCCGAGGTTCGCGCCAAAGCCGAAGCCGTTAACAGCGCGGCCCAGGAAATTGCCGCTTCCGTTGAAAGTCAGGCGGCGGCAACGACTGAAATGTCATCTTCAGTCGCCGAGATTACATCAACCATGGAGGAATTTTCCGCGTCTTCAACCCAGATTTCCGAAAACGCGAAATCGGTTGTGGATATTGCCGGGCAGACTCTGGAAGACAGCCGCAGCGGTTCCGAGGCGATGCAGTCGGTGCTGGTCAAGATGGATGATATCCATAAAGAAAACCAGCATAGCCTGCAGGAGATTGTGGACCTGGGCACTAAATCAAAGCAGATCAGCAAGGTGATGGAGATTATCAACGCGGTGGCGGATCAGACCAAGCTGATTGCTTTTAACGCGGCGCTTGAAGCTTCAAGCGCCGGAGACGCGGGCCGGCGTTTTTCCGTGGTGGCCACGGAAATCCGCCGATTGGCTGACAGTGTGACGACTTCAACCTCAGAAATTGAAACGAAAATCAATGAAATTCAGGATTCCATCAATCGTCTGGTCATCACTTCCGAAAAAGGCGCCCGGGGGATTATCGCCGGTACCGATGCCAGCGCCCTCACTGCCGACCGCTTGAATGTAATCGTTACCGCCGCCAGCCAGACCAACAGTTCGGCTCAGCAGATTTCAATTTCCACCCAGCAACAGCAGACCGCCAGCAGCCAGGTGTTGCTGGCCCTGCGTGAAATTGTTTCCGCCAGTTCGCATACATCCAAGTCCATTACGCACATCTCCCAGATTAGTAAGGATATGGCGGAGCTTTCATCGGAATTGTCACGGGTTGTTGATCAGTTTAAACTTGAACAGAAGGAGGAGACGGCGTGATAGCTGCTCCGATTCGGGTTCTGCTGGTTGATGACAGCGATTTGGTCCGCGCGATCCTCAGAGATGTTTTGCAGCAGGAGCCGGATATTATTGTCGTTGGCGAAGCCGCCAACGGGCAGGAAGCGGTCGCGAAATCCCTTAAGTTGCAGCCCCATCTGATTACCATGGATCTGGAGATGCCGGTCATGGACGGCATGGAAGCGATTACCGCGATTATGCGCAGCAAGGCGGTACCTATTTTGGTGGTGAGCGGGGTGGCCGATGCCCGCAAGTCATACGAGGCGGTGCGGCGGGGAGCCCTTGATGTTGTCGCTAAGCCGGACTGTAATCCGATCGCTCTAGCCGCATTTGTCGCCAAGGTCAGGATGCTGGCTGGCGTACCGGTTATCACTCATATCCGTCCGCTTTCAGTTTCCCGTCCGCAAAAGCCGGTGGCGCCAGCGGTGGCGCCAATCAGCGATTCATCCCCTGAAAATGGAGCGTTAGCACCCGCGGCCGGAAAATCAAGCAAGGTTTTTGCCATCGCTTCTTCCACCGGCGGGCCCCAGGTTCTGGCCCGGGTTCTGCCCCGGCTGCCAGCAACCTTCCCTTGTCCGGTTCTGATTGCGCAACACATTGCCGAAGGTTTTGCCGAGGGTATGGTTGCCTGGCTGGCGGGACTCTGTCTGCTTCCGGTAAAGATGGCCGCTGATGGTGAAAAAATTAAACCGGGGGTTATCTATATCGCTCCGCCTGAATATACCTGCGCGGTTGCGGTTTCCCGCAGGTTCGTTTTCAGCGGCCGTCAGGCGCAGGGTCTTTATCATCCCAGCTGCGACCGCCTGCTGGAATCTCTGGCTGAAACCTATCAAGCCGATGCCGTGGGTATCATTATGACCGGTATGGGGCATGATGGCGTTCAGGGGATAACCCGAATTCGTGACCTTGGCGGGGTGACGCTGGCCCAGAATGCCGAAACCTCTTTAATTTACGGGATGAATCGCTGCGCGGTTGAATCCGGCGCGGTGCAGAAGCAGTTGCCGGCAGCGGAGATCGCCCCGGAAATGCTGCGTTTGGCCGGGGTGAGCCCATGATGGATCTGGCCCCGTTCAAGGAATATATTTCTAAAGTTTGCGGCCTCCGCTTTGATGATCGCAATGGCGAACAAAAGCTGGGACGACTGTTGCGGGAACGAATGCGCGCCACGAATCTGGGCCAACCGGCAAACTACCTTGACCGGCTGGTTACGGACCCGGATGAACTGCAGGATTTGATTGAACTGCTGACGGTCAATGAAACCTATTTTTTCCGGGAAGCGGAACAGATTCGTCTGTTGACCGATTCTCTGGTTCCGAGATTTATCCAGCATTATAACGGTCGCGACAAAGTCAGGATCCTGAGTGCCGCCTGCGCCTCAGGTGAAGAGCCCTATTCGCTGGCAATCGCACTTTTTGAGCGCTATGGTGAAAGTATGTTCCACCTGTGCCGCGTGAATGGTGTCGATATCGACAGCGCCGTTTTAGCTAAAGCCGAGCAGGGGATTTACGGAGAGTTTTCGTTTCGGGGGGTCTCTCCTGAAATCCGGACGCGTTATTTTAACAAAGCGGCCGCGGGCTGGCAGGTGAAAGAAGATATTCGTTCCCAAGTATCTTTTCAGAAACTCAATCTGCTGGCCCCCGATAGCGCCGCTGAAACCAAAGGCTATGATATTATTTTCTGTCGCAATGTTTCAATCTATTTTGACGAGGCCACCCGCCGGCAGATCCAGCGCAATCTTGCCTCCCTAATGAAAGAGAACGGCATTCTTATAGTCGGAATGACCGAGACCATCGCCAACAACCTGGGGGTTTTGGCTATGGTCGAAGACGAGGGGCAGTTCTATTTTGTCAAGGGAGCGCCGCCTTTACCGGAAAAAAGTCTGATCCCGAAAAACCTTATAAATCCCGGAAACCGAACCGCGCCCGCCCGCAAAAAAAGTCCGTCCATAACCAGCGACCGGCCGCTGCCGAAACTGATTACCCCGGAGAGCTGGAAGGTTGAAAAAAATGCCCGGGATCCGATCGCCGAGCTTTGCCAAATGGTGCGGGACAAGCAATACGACCAGGTTCTGCCGCTCCTGGAAGATCTCCGGAGCAAAGATCCCGACGATAAAAGCGTCCTGCTTTTAATGGCTTATATCGGACTTAATCGTAAACAGTTCAGTCTGGCGCAGGCATTGGCACTTCAGGTGCTGGAGTTGGATGACTGGAACATTGATGCCCTTGTTCTGCTGGGAATGGCCGCGAAATGGAGTCAGCAGCCGGAAGCGGCTTTGAGCTATTTTAAGCAGGCGGTTTATGTCTGTCATACCTGCTGGCCGGCCCATTATTATCTGGCGGAGCTTTATAATCACAGCGGCGCGGCCGATAAGGCCCGGCGTGAATATCGGATCACCATGCAGCAGGTGAAGGTCTCCCCGGCCGAAACCGGCATAAAAGTTATCCCCCTGGACCTGCCGCGGCAGCAGATGCCGCGGCTTTGTGAATATCAACTGGAAAAGTTGGCCGGCAGTGCTATTTGAATTAAAGTGTAAATATGGCGATTGATCTGACAAAGTTTATTTTACGGTTTGTGGATGAAGCCCGGGATCATCTGGGCAAGATGAGTGACGGGGTGGCGGCGCTGGAACAGGGGAGTGCGGATGCCGAGTTGATCAATGCCCTGTTCCGGTCGGCCCATACCATCAAGGGTTCATCCCGGATGGTTAAACTTGACACGATTCCCGAGACCGCCCACAAACTGGAAGACCTTTTAAGCGCTTTACGGGATGGCCGGGTCCGGTTTTCAGCGGCCGTCGGCCAGGCGCTTTATCAGGGTATTGACACGCTTAATCAACTGGTTGACCGGGTAGCGGAACAACCTGAAAAACCCGATTTGCCAGCGGTTGACGCGGAACTTTGCCGGGTACTGAGTGCGGCGCTGTCAGCGGATGAATGCCGGGAGCCCGAGACTTCGGCAACGCCGGCGGCACCGAAAGTTGCCGAAACCGCACCCGCAAATGAAACCGCACCCGCAAATGAAACCGCATCGGCTGTAGCAACCGCGCCAGTAACCGGAAAGGCACCGGCTGTCGAAAATCTACCAACTACCGAGACTGCACCGGTTGCCGAAAAGGCTGCGGCCGCTGAACCGAAACTGAAATCAGCCGATACGGTTCGGGTAAAACTGAGTAAGCTGGATGAGCTGATCAAATTGATGGGCGAAGTGGTTTCCAGTCACAGCCGGATGCGGCAGCGGGTTAAGGATCTGCAGGCGCTTGAGAATCTTATAACCCACGCCGAAGCCGACAGTGGTTTTAAGGGGCAATTGGCGCTTTTCAGCCAGATATTTAAAGATGATGTGCAGATGCAAAGTCAGTTGATGGGGGAGTTGCACGATAAAACCCTGGCTATGCGAATGCTGCCGCTGGC
This sequence comes from Pseudomonadota bacterium, assembly GCA_015486505.1. GTDB lineage: Bacteria > Desulfobacterota > Anaeroferrophillalia > Anaeroferrophillales > Tharpellaceae > Tharpella. The sequence continues at coordinate 10,395 of WFRP01000200.1, forward strand.
AATAATCTTCGATGCCGCCGGCAGGTTGGTGCGTGAGCAGGCCCGGCGGCTGGGGAAGCAGGTTGAGTGTGTCATCAGCGGCTCCGAAATCGAGCTTGACCGGGAGATTATCGATCAGCTTTCAGACCCGATTATCCATCTTTTGCGCAACAGCCTTGATCACGGCCTGGAATTACCGGATAAACGGGTTGCCGCCGGGAAACCGGCTGCCGGTCGCATTACCTTGACGGCCAACCAGGATGGGGGCTGGGTGCTGATCGAAATCGGTGACGACGGGGCCGGTATCGACCTGGCAAAGATCAGGGAAAAAGCGGTCAGCAAAAAAATTCTGAGCGCGGAAACTGCCGGCGGGCTCTCGGAAGAGGATATTATTGATCTGATATTTTTGCCGGGTTTATCCACCAACGCCATTATCACGGATATGTCGGGCCGCGGGGTCGGTATGGACGTGGTCAAGCGCACCGTGGTTGAAGAGTTGCAGGGCGAAATCGCGATTACCACCCGTCCGGGATTAGGCAGTACCTTTACGCTGCGGCTGCCGATTTCTCTGGCGGTTATGCGGGTTCTGCTGGTCGAGGTTGACGGTTTGCCTTTCGGTTTTACGGCTCAGCAGATTGCCGGTCTGATGCGGGTGCCGAACGATGCTTTAGTGCAGGTGAAAGCCGGTCTCAGCGCGGTCGTGCGCGACAACGAATTTATCCCGGTTACCGCGCTTGCCGATCTGGTAAAGATACCTGATTCATTCGCTGAAAACCGTGAAACCAGGGGAAATCCCGCCGAACTTTTGCTGGTGATACTCGAAGTTCGCAATGAAAAAATTGCTCTGATTGTTGACGAACTGCTGGATGAATATGATATGGTTATCAAACAGCTGCCCGAGCATCTGCGCTGGAATCCTCTGGTTTCCGGTATGGTGGTTACCGGCAAGAATGAGCTGGTGAATGTGCTGCACGCCCCGGCCCTGCTGGCGCTCTCACGCAAGCTGCACCGTTCAAGCCTGAGCCCGGCCGCCGGCTCCGGGCCGCCTGAGCCCGGCGCTGTCGGGCAAAACGCTGACCTGAAAATCCTGGTTGTCGATGATTCACTGAACACCCGTGAGATTGAAAAAGATCTGCTGGAGAGCTACGGCTATCGGGTTACCCTGGCGGAAGATGGCCTGGAGGCTTTGCAAAAAGCCAGGGCGGAGGGCTTTGACGCGGTCCTGACTGATGTTGAAATGCCCAATATGGACGGTTTTACGTTAACGGCCAGTTTGCGGGAAGATGAGCGTTATCGCGCCACTCCGATTATAATTATTACATCACGGGAACAGGAAGAGGATCGGCGGCGCGGGATTCAGGTGGGCGCTGATGCCTATATTGTCAAGAGTGATTTTGAACTGACCAACCTGGTTGATACCCTGCGTACCTTGCTGGGCTGATGCGGGACAGTCGGGCCTTTGCGGCCCGTACCCCAAGGGCAATCCGCTGGTCGCAAATAAGTACTCTTATCAGAACATTTTCTGATTATTAAATCTTGTTTTTTGGTGCAGAAAATAACCTGTAAGGTACTAATGCGGGAACAGATCCCGCAACCTAAAAGAAAGTTATTGGACCGCAAATAAGTACTCTTATCAGAACATTTTCTTGTTTTTTCAAACCGAAAATAACCTGTAAGGTACTAACGGAGAAGTAGAGATGCGAATTCTGGTGATAGATGATGATTTGATGGCCGGCGAACTGACCGCGGCCATTCTCGAAGATTTGGGCCACGAAACCGTTCTCGCCGAAAATGGTGTCGAAGGGGCCGAGCGGCTTGGCGACGGCAATAATTTTGATTTGGTTTTAAGCGATCATAATATGCCGATGATCAGCGGCATTGAGCTTTTCCGGGAGCTTCGCCGGCAAGAGATAAAAACCCCTTTTATCCTGCTGACCGGTGATGATCCGGAGGCCTGTCTGCGGCTTGAACCGAAACTCGATGGCTGTCTGATGAAAGATTTTTCCCTGGAAGATGAGCTGGTTGAAATTTTGCGCGAAGTTGGAAATCAGGAGTAGCGGAGGGCTTTTTTATGACTGAACGGAAAACATCAGCGGCCAGAAAGCGGATTGAAAAGCTGCGCGGACTTTTTATTGAACAACTGCCGCAGCGCTTCGAAAAAATCAATCAGGCCCGGCTCAGTCTGCAAAATAATCCCGATGAGAAAGAGGCTTTGACTAATCTGCATCGGGCGGTTCACAGCCTGAAAGGTACCGGGCTCTCTTTCGGCTTCAAAGAGTTGGGCAAGACCGCCGGTAAAATTGAAGATCTGCTGAGCTTGTGTTTGACCGGGACAACCGCGGAGTCGGTTCTGGAATTGATTCCGCGAATAGACGATTTACTGCGGGAATTAAAGCAAAATATCACAGCAATAACTCCCGCCGGCGCGGATCTGCCGGAGCGGGTTGCGAATCCGCCGGATTTATCCCCGGATTCAGTTGAGGAAGACGTGGATTCCCGGGCCAAACTCCTCTATCTCTGTGATGACGATCAATTTATCGGTGAACAGCTTGCCGTCCAGTTGAAATGCTTCGGTTATCAGATCGTCCGCTTTAGCGAACTGAAGCAGCTGAGCCGGGCCATGTCGAAAAAAATGCCCGCGGCCCTGATTATGGATATCAATTTTCCGGAAGGACATTATGCCGGAACCGAGCTCGTAAACTCAATGCGGCAGAAATTTGAGCGGCATTTTCCGGTAGTTTTTATCTCCAACAACAACGATTTTGAAACCCGGCTCGCGGCGGTAAAGGCCGGGGGCTCGGAATATTTCACCAAACCTGTCAATATTCAGGAACTGGTTGAGGCAATTGACCGGTTAACCGAGCGCAACTTACCTGAACCTTACCAGATTCTGATAGTCGATGATGATCCGACCGTGGCTGAATACAACAGCATTATCCTGCAGGAGGCGGGAATGGTGACGCGTTGTGTTTTTGAGTCCACCGGCATCTTGAATGTGCTGGAGGAATTTCGGGCGGATCTGGTGTTGATGGATATGTATATGCCGCGATGCTCCGGTTATGAACTGGCCAAACTGATCCGGCAGATTCATAAATACGCGGCTATGCCGATCATCTATCTCTCAAGCGAGACCGACAAGCAAAAACAGCTTTCAGCCATGCGGATCGGGGCTGAAGCTTTCCTGAGCAAACCGGTGGACCCTGATGAACTGATAGCTTTAGTCGAGATTAAAGCGGAGCGTATGCGCCTGTTGCAGAAAATGATGGTCAGAGACAGTATGACCGGGCTCTATAACCATACCACCACTAACCAGTTGCTTGAATCCGCGATCGCCGGCAGCCTTCGTCACAAAGCTTTTGAAGTATGTTTCGTGATGATTGATATCGACCTTTTTAAACGGGTAAATGATACTTACGGCCATCCTTTGGGTGATCAGGTGATTGTGGCGCTGGCCCGGGTGCTGAAGCAGCGTTTAAGAGGCTCGGATGTTGTCGGCCGGTATGGCGGTGAGGAATTTTCTCTGATTCTTCAGGATGTCGATCTGGAAAAAGCCGCGGAAATCGTCGATGGCTTACGAAAGGATTTTGCGCGCTTGCGTTTCTACACGGAAAGTGGTGAGTTTTCCTGTACCTTCAGTGCCGGTATTGCCGCACTTTCCAAATATGATAATTTTGAAACCCTGCGTGAAGCCGCCGATCAGGCCCTTTACCGCGCCAAACAAAACGGCCGTAATCAAATCAATGTCGCATAAGGTGCTGCTTTTATGTCTGAGATAACTCTGGATAAAATATTGAGCAAACAGTTTACCGGGCGGAAAGAGATTGTCAACGTTGATGAGACAATGCTTAAGCTGGTAATTTTTGCTCTGGGCAATGATTGGTTTGCCTTCTCCGGCAAGCAGGTCAGAGAGATTCTCGCCTGCGCGGATATCTTTTTTGTGCCCGGCTGTCCGCCCTCGCTTGAGGGCGTGATCAATGTGCGGGGTGATATTGAATCGGTTATCCGCCTGAATGAATTATTGCAGTTGCCGCTGCCGGAGCCGGGAAAGCCTGCGGAAATTTTATTAAGCCGGAGTTCTGCGATGAACAGCGGCATCCGGGTCGACCAGGTTATCGATGTGATTGATCTTCCGGAAAGCCTGATTCAGGCGCCGCCGGCCAACCTTCCGGAGACCTTGCGCCCTTTTGTTTCCGGCATATTCCCCTTTAACCAAAAAATTGTGACCGTCTTGGATCTGGAACAGATTTTTCTGGAATACGCCAGGGGACTCGGATGATTCCTGGGAGCGAAAACCACCCGGAGAGTACCGCGCTGGCTCTGGTGGAGTTCAAAGCCGGCCGGTTTGACTTTGCCATCGAAGCCTCCGGGGTCCGGGGCTCGGAAGCGTTGCCGGATTACGATATCCCGGAAATTGAGACGCTGTTGTCTCTTTCTGAGGTTAACAATCGCGCTGCGCGATTGTGCCTGTCATTAGAAAGCGGCGGCCAGATTCATAAAATTTCGGTCGCGGCGCCGATTGCTCTTTTTTCATTACCGGCGGCGGCAATCCAGCCGCTGCCGCCCGCGCTCAAGGCCCGCTGCAGACTCCCAGGATTACGGGCGCTGGCATTAACGAAAGAAAAGTTTATTTTATTGATCAGTTTACAGGATCTTCTGTTAAGGTGCAAGACAGCATGGTCGCAATAAAAATCGATGCAGGACGGTGTATCCGGGACGGCTTATGTTCAAATATATGTCCGCTGCAGATTATCCTGCCGCCGGAAGAGGGCATGATTCCGCAAACAGGGCCTGAATTTGCCCGATGCTGCATAAAGTGCGGACACTGCGTTGCTATCTGTCCGACCGGGGCTTTGCGGCATTCTTTCATAACGCCGGAACAATGCATAACGAACTTAGAACCGGCTTTTGACCTGGAATCTTTCGAGCGCTGTCTGCGCCGCCGGCGCTCAACCCGCCGTTTTAAGGACAGGCTGCCTGAAAAAGAGACTCTAGAACGCCTGATCGGATTGACGGCCTATGCGCCTTCCGGTCATAACCTGCAGGCGGTCAGGTGGCAGGTTTACCGTTGTCGGAACGATTTAGCGACTATGGTTGATATGGTATGCGACTGGATGAAGCAGCTGCTTTCAGAGTCTCCGGACGCGCCATCGGCCCCCTTGTTCAGGAAAATCATTAAAGATCGGGCTCGCGGCGGCGATTTTATCCTGCATCATGCGCCAATCCTTATCATTGCCCACAGTCGAATTCGTACCGGAACCGAGCCCACTGACGCGGCGATCGCACTGTCATATATTGATTGTGCCGCGCCCGGTCTCGGTCTGGGTTGCTGCTGGGCCGGTTTATTCAAGATGGCGGTCAAATCCTGGAAACCGCTGCTGCAGTTTCTTGATCTGCCTCAGGGACACCACCTGCATGAAGCCTTGATAATCGGTTATCCAAAATATGTCCTTCAGCGGGTCCCGCCCAGAAAACAACCCGAAATAAAGTGGAGTTGAGCCAATGTATTCGGTTGAACTCCGAAATCCAAGCAGTGCGAGTAAATTTAAAGTAATAGATTTTGCGTTATGAACCCGGAATTATTTACAGATAAGGATTTAGTCCAGATCAGTTCTCGGGGAATTAGCCTTGAAAAGGTTGTTGCCGAGATTGAGATATTTAAGCGGGGCGCGCCTTTTCTTAAACTTGACCGGCCGTGTACGGTTGGGGATGGGATTAAGCGGATTGCCGCAGATGAGGCGTTATCTCTGGTTGAGTTTTTCACGGAAACCGCGGCGGCCAGAGATCTTGTGAAATTTGTCCCGGCTTCCGGGGCCGCGAGCCGGATGTTTCAAGTGTTATTACAGGCAACTTATGCGAATGAGCGGATTTTTTTGCCCGAAGTTGCCGCCCGGGCCGCCGCCGGTGATCCGGAGGCCGGGCCGCTGCTGGTTTTTATGCGGGGTATAAAGAAATTTGCTTTTTTTTCTGATTTGCAGGCGGTTATGGCGGCTGCCGGCCTTGATATTGAGGCGCTGATCGGGGAGGGTGAGTTTAAGGAGATAATTGATTACCTCTTAACGGCCAAAGGCCTTAATTATGCTGGTTTGCCGAAAGGACTGCTGAAATTTCATAAATATCCCGGCGCAAGCCGCAGCGCTTTTGCCGAGCATCTGGTTGAGGCCGCCGCTTACGCCCGGGGCCGCGGCGGCAAATCCCGGCTTCATTTTACGGTGTCACCGAAACATCGGCCGGAATTTAACCAGGCGCTGGCTGAGATTAAAGATGAATATGAAAAGGAATATGGAGTTTGTTTCGACATAGATTTTTCAGAGCAGGAAAAGGCGACTGATACGCTGGCTGTCGATCTTGAAAATCGCCCCTTTCGTGATGCTGACGGCCGGCTGCTGTTTCGACCGGGCGGCCACGGAGCCCTTTTCGATAACCTGAACCGTCTTGAAGCGGATATTATTTTTATCAAGAACATTGATAATGTCGTTCCTGATCGTTTTAAGGCTGGAACCTTTTTCTGGAAAAAAGTGCTCTGCGCTTATTTGTTCAAGGTGCAGCGGCAGATCTTTACTTATCTTGAAAAAATCGAGCGCCAGCCGGTGGCGGCTGAACTTTTAAATGAAATTCTTGAATTTTGCCGGGATGAGTTGTCGGTGCCGCCGCCGACAGGTTTTGCTTTACGTTCCGATTTGGCAAAGGCGGATTTTCTGAGCAAAATTCTCAATCGGCCGCTCCGGGTTTGCGGTATGGTAAAAAATGAAGGCGAGCCGGGCGGCGGGCCGTTCTGGGTTGCGGGGCGGGACGGCAGTTTGTCTCTGCAGATTGTTGAAGGGGTCCAGATTGATCCGCGCGCGCCCGACCAGCAGGAGATTTTGCGAAAGGCGACCCATTTCAACCCGGTCGATCTGGTTTGCGGGGTCCGGGACCGGCAGGGTCGGGGGTTTGATCTGAAAAAATATGTTGATAACGCGGCGGTTTTTATCGCGCAGAAATCCAGGGACGGCCGCGAAATTAAAGCTCTGGAGTTGCCGGGAATCTGGAACGGGGCCATGGCTTACTGGAATACGATTTTTGTTGAGGTGCCGCTTAAAACCTTTAATCCGGTTAAATCGGTAAATGATCTGCTTCGCGATGAGCATCAAACTTAAAGGGGAGACTTACGCCCTTTTGGCTTTTTGGTGGTAACTATTCAGCCAAATTTTACCCCCACCTTCTGGAGGGGGCGGGGGTGGTTTTTCATAAGCGGTTGCGGAAACGATTTCGTTGTTTTTCGGAAGCGAGCGGGAGCCCATTAGCATTGCAACTGTTTGAGCGTAAGCGAGTTTTGCGAGGCGGGCGCAGCGAGCGTAAGGAAAAACAGAAATCTTAACGCCTGGCGGAGAAAAA
>WFRP01000201.1 GCA_015486505.1 Pseudomonadota bacterium
CGTTAAGATTTCTGTTTTTCCTTTAAGCTCGCTGCGCCCGCCTTGCAAAACTCGCTTACGCTCAAACAGTTGCAATGCTAATGGGCTCCCGCTCGCTTCCGAAAAACAACGAAATCGTTTCCGCAACCGCTTACGAAAAACCACCCCCGCCCCCTTCAGAAGGTGGGGTAAAATTTGGCTGAATAGTTACAACAAGGATTCGGTTTCAAACCCGAAAATTAAAAATTCAAGATCCGTCAATGTCCGTTTCTTTATACACAAACAGATAAAAAAAACAACTCACAAATAGGCGGCGGCTGCGGAAAAATAACTCTGAGCAGATTTGTGAGTCTTTTCACACTTGACTTTAACCACCTTTAATGTTAGACAACAAATTTAATATTATCAATGAGTTACAATTGCAATAACGAAAATATTCGGCTTGACCGGATTAGCACTTAAGTTACAGAGAAAACCAGCGAACTTTGCTTCGCCCGCGCCCAACGGAAATGCCCTTGGGGGGCTTCGCACGGGGACTAAATTAAATTCTGTCCCCACATCGAGGTAGTTTGGAACGGTAGCCGAATATTGACACAATAAAACTGTTATCTCTTCATGTCTTATCGAAAAAAGCAAACTTTCTCAAAATGGATCAACAAAAAATCATGGCTGTCACACATCATAAAAAAGTGGCCGTGGAACTCGGGCTTAAGGAACGACAGGTAAAAGCGGTGGCCGAACTTTTCCACAACGGGGCGACGGTACCTTTTATTGCCCGTTATCGGAAAGAGGCCACCGGAGATCTCGATGAAGTTGCCATCAGAAGCATCGAACAGCATCTGAAAAAATTATCCGACCTCGAAAAACGCCGACTTACGATCAAAAAATCTCTGCTTGAACTCAAGTTATTAACTCCGCAACTTCAACATAAACTTGATAATGCCGCCTCGCTGAGCGAGCTTGAAGATCTCTATCTTCCCTACCGTCCCAAACGCCGGACTAAGGCCGCAGTTGCCCGCGAACGCGGCCTGCAGCCCCTGGCTGATATTCTCTTCACACAACAAGATTTTGCCCCGGAAATTAAGGCAGAGTTTTTTGTCGATCCCCAAAAAGAGATTTTGAACAGTGCCGAAGCTCTGGCCGGAGCCCGGGATATTATCGCTGAAAAAATAAACGAAAATCCAAACGCCCGCGCCCGCCTGCGGCGGCTGTTCACCACTGAGAGTGAAATAAAAGCGCAGCTCATCAAGGGTAGAGAGCAGGAAGGCAGCAAATTCAGCGACTATTTCAACCACCATGAAAAGAGTACCAAAGTTGCCGGTCACCGGCTGCTGGCGATGTTGCGGGGCGAAAGAGAGAAAATTTTACGGATATCCATTCGGCCACCGCTTGAAACAGCCCTGAAAATTCTCAATAAATTATTTCTCAAAAGTGATAACGCCGCGGCCCGGGAAGTTGAAATCGCCCTTGTCGATGCCTACAAAAGATTACTGGCCCCGAGTCTGGAAAATGAGCTTCGGCAAACCCTGACAGAGCGCGCCGAAACTGAAGCCATTAACGTTTTTGCGACCAATCTGCAGGAGCTGCTTCTGGCGCCGCCCTTAGGTATGAAAAGGGTGCTGGCACTGGATCCGGGGTTTCGCAGCGGGGCCAAATTCGCGGTACTTTCAGCTGCGGGTGAGCTTCTGGAACATGGGGTCATCTATCCGGCGACATCAACCAAAGCCGGAAGCGAGGCGGCGTCTGCCGTGCAGGATATCTGCCGCCGCCACGCTATAGAAGCGATTGCCATCGGCAACGGAACCGCCGGCCGGGAGACTGAAACCTTTATTCGCGGGCTCAATCTTCCCGCGACTCCGGTCATCGCCATGGTTAATGAAGCCGGCGCTTCAGTCTATTCGGCCTCGGAAAACGCCCGGATTGAGTTTCCCGACCACGATATCACCGTCCGCGGAGCCGTTTCCATCGGCCGCCGGCTGCAGGATCCGCTGGCCGAATTAATCAAAATCGACGCCCGGGCGATCGGGGTCGGTCAATACCAGCATGATGTCAACCAGAAACATCTGCAGCAACGCCTGGATGAGGTGGTTATCAGCTGTGTCAACCGGGTCGGTGTCGAAGTTAACAGCGCCAGTGTTCAGCTTTTAAGCTACGTTGCCGGACTGAATCAGACTATTGCCCGCAATATTGTCCGCTACCGGATCGAAAACGGCCCCTTCCGCAGCCGGAAAGAGTTTTTGCAAGTTCCCCGTTTAGGAGCTAAAGCTTTTGAACAGGCGGCCGGTTTTCTGCGGATTAAAAACAGCTCCAACCCCTTGGATGCCAGTGCCGTCCACCCGGAAAACTACGCTCTGGTCGCCGATATGGCCCGGGATTGCGGAGTTTCAATCCAAAAACTTATCACCGACGAAAATGCCCGGCAAAAGATTGATATAGAAAAGTATATCTCTGCAACTGTCGGCCGGCCGACGCTTGCAGATATTGTTGCCGAACTTGAGCGTCCGGGCCGGGATCCCCGTTCCGGGTTTATTGAGTTTCATTTCCAGGACGGAGTTAATCGGATAGGTGATCTGGTTATCGGTATGCGCCTGCCGGGGCTGATCACCAACATCACTAAATTCGGCGCTTTTGTCGATATCGGTGTTCATCAGGACGGTCTGATTCATATCAGCCAACTTGCCGACCGTTTCGTCAGCAACCCCGGTGAAATCGTCAAACTGGGACAGCCGGTAACCGTAACCGTCCTGGACATCGATCAAAACCGGCACCGCATCTCCCTGTCGCTGAAAAATGAACAAACCGAATAACCAATGCCGGGAAAGACCTTTTTCAGGTAAATTATTCTTGACATTCCTACCGGTGATTGTCTATGTCTATATACTGAAAAAATAAACCCCGATCAGGTGTGGAGGCCGGCTCATGATTCTCAATAACAAAACCTACATAAGGCACACAAATAAACCTGAGTGGGGCTTAGGTAAAGTAACTCAGGTCTTGAATCCGCAAAAATTCAGCGCATTTTTTGAAAATAAAGGTCACAAAATATTAATCTATTCGCCGAATTACATCCAGATTGAGTCTGAGATAGAATCGCACCCGCTTCTCGATAATATCGATCTGGCCAACGCCAAAGCTAAAATGTCCTCCGAACATGTAACCCTGGAACGGATGGTTGCCGGCTTTCTGAAAATTTTCCCGCAGGGCTTTAATGACAAAAAATATTACGAAAATGAACGGGGATACAAGTTAAAGGCGTCAAAAAAATTAAACTTCGAACTGAGCCGCGAAAATTTTGCAAAATTACTTGATGACAAAAACTTTTCGGAAATAACCAGACTTTGCCGATTAATTGCCGGCCAGACAAATCTTATCTATCCCAATGAAATGATGGGCCTCAAAGAGGCCCTGGAATCTCCGGCCCACCAGGAGCTTTTTTCGAAATCACTTTTCAACCTGCTCTACGGTGAGCAGAGTCTTAAATCAAGATTTATGGATTTTGCCGGGGTTCTGAGCCGGATTAAAGCGGATAAATGGACGATTCAGACTTATTTCCTCTATCTCTTCGACCCGGAGCAATATCTTTTTATGAAACCGGTGATCACGCAGAAAGCCGCTAAAATCTGTAACTTCGAGCTGCATTATGACGCAAAATTAAACTGGCGCACCTATAATAGCCTGCAGAACTTCGGCATCTATTTCAAAACTGAGCTCTGCAAATTCGGTGAGCATCTCACCCCTAAAGATATGATTGATGTCCAGTCATTTTTCTGGGCGATAGCCAATAAGGATGCATACGGAAAAGATTAAAAATTGTGGACTTTTGCAATTTTTTAAGGGGGTCTTTTTTATGAAAAAACCAACCCGAATATTAACTGCCGGTTTCTGTGTTGTCCTTTTTTCTTGTCTGCTGCTTTCTTTAAGTTTCAAAACCGGAACCTGCCGGGCGGGGTGGGCTGATGGCATAAAAAACAAACTTCGTCCGCCGGCCCTGCTGGTAATAGATGATGACGATGATTTCTTCGTTGGTGACGATGATTTCTACAAGGAAGATATAACCGGCGACTTCAGGTTCTCCTGGGACGACAACCATGAATGGGATCCCTGGAAAAACCGGGGTAATTACCGTTTCTACACCCTCGACGGAGATGTTTACTGCATTCGCGGCAAATATGGTCACGGACTTGATCTTTTCAAATATGACCGTAAACATAGTGAAATACATTTCCGGCGCCAGATTTTCGACGACGACTATTCCCTGACCGGGCCTGAATTCGACCCGCTGCTGTTCGCCTACCAGGGTCATTATTACGCGATCCATTATTACGAAAGCTTTGTCCCTCAATATGATGACACGCCGGAATACGAGGGGCGCCGCTTCCTGCTGGCTTATGCCGACGGTTTAACAAAAGATGACAAGTGGCACTGGACCGACAATATGCCGGTTGACGGCCGCCATCATGAATTCAAAATCTACCGCGGGGCCGCCGCCGACAGCGACTATCTCTACCTGGTTTACGACAGTTATGTTAAAGATGATAAACTTCACTACTATGAAGAGGATATCTATATTGACAAAGCGGTGATCGATGCCGACCACCGGCTTAAAGTGCTGCATACTTATGAACTCCATGATGTTATGGCCCGGGAGACTCAACACCCTTATGCCGTAACCTCCTTTACGCATCCCGACGGCAACATCCGCCTCCTGATCTCATATTCGGCCGAGAATAACGACGACAAAGAGAACAAGGGCGGCGGCGTCCTGGTTTTTGACCCAGCTCACGATAAGCACAAGCATCTCTACACCAGCAAGAAATTCGCCTTCAGTATCCGGGCCGTTCACGGAACCATCAAAGGTGACCGCCATTCACCTTCCGGCAGCCGGGAAGACAGGGACCGTATTCAGGTATTTTACAACCACTGCACCCCATCCCACTGGGATGGGATTCACCATATTGACGACCGGGGAACCTTCTACTACCGCACCTACCGTATCGAAAGAGATGACGATAACGCAGATAAGATTGTCTATAATTACGAGCCGGTAGCCAAAGGTGAAATCAAGCTGGGCAATGCCGACTATCATCCCGACAACTGGGACCGGATGAATCTTGATGTCGCCGGCCTGTTGAAACCGGTCAAACTGGATGATGACCCGGCCGGATATAATCTCGAGCAGCGCCTCTGGATGTTCTACACTGACAAAGACGGTATTGTCCGGGGCCAGGGTTTCATTTCCGACATCTGGCACTATATCCCCCAGCGTCAGCCTGACGGCGGCATGGCCAGTTATGTTGAAAGTTCCGATCTTTGGGATACCGAGACCTACGGCGATAAAATCAAAAAAACCTGGATTCTCTACGGCATCATCGAGGGAGCCCCGCCCTGTTCCATCGACTGGGAGAAATGGTCGCCGGAAAGCCACCACCCCGCCGACAAACCACCTTCCAGCATATCGTATATCGAAGAGAAGGAACAGAAATGTCAGGTAAGCCTGAAGAGTGCGGCCTCATGGTATTGGCAGGTCGGAGCCGAGGGTGGGATTGTCGGCGGTGAAACCAGATTCAGCTTGAAATTATCACATGAGATCGAAAACAGTATCTCAACTACTATCGGCTCGGACCTGACTTTTGATCTGAACAAAAAGATGCAGATTCTGGGAGCCAAACTTTATGTTGTCCCGAAGGTAAAACGAATTACTTACGCTCTTTTCCCGTGGTGGGAAGAGGATTTCAGCCGTAAGCATTCAGCTAACCAGATCTTCAGCTATCGTTTTCTGGCCGCCGCCGACCGCTCTCACACCGAATACCTGCCGTTGACCGACCCACTTTTCGGCTTTACCGATGCGGAGCACCAGAACAGTTTCGATACGAGTCTCTTTAACGATCCTTCACTGGCGGTCTGGATGATTGATAGTTATGCGGCCGGCAGCGGCCGGCGCAACCTGCAGGATAATCAGGATAAAGCCGTCATCCTGCCTCTCGAATGGCACTGTCCCGGTACCGGAGATGAGGCCTGGTTCGACGAGGTACGCGAACAATCGATCACCACCAGTCAGGAGAATGAATTTGACGTTTCAACGGAAGTTGAGTTGCCGAGTGTTTTTTCAATCAGCGGCGGTGTTTCCTTCTCCTGGGAACTCAAGTCTCAGGTCACAACCCAGCTTTCCCGGAAACTCGAGTTATCTTACGGATACCTGATTGAAGATAACGACGGCCCCAATATCTCCGGCCTGGAACTGACCGCCTACTGGTTTTATGATCCCGACAAAATCAAGGATCTCTGGTACATGGACTATCTGGAGAAAGGCGAACATCCGTGGTATATCGGTTATGTCGTAGAAAAGGTCTACGATCAATGCGGACCTGCTGACGGCGGCAGTTGAAACCGGCTGTAACTTAATCAATATAGATAAAAAAGGGCGCGACAATTGAATTGTCGCGCCTTTTTTTGTGGAGCGCGGGGTCAGGCTTGACTTATGGCTTGAACCCTTTTGCGTCTTTGCGGGATTGTTTCCGCGTTAGAGTGTTTTTGAGCCCGGCAGATAATTACATATTTTACTCGTGAATTTGAGCGGCATTCTTTGATGCCCAATTTGCATCCCGAGCCTGATGACAACCCAGGCAAGCAAATTTCAAGGTAATAAAACCCTTGGCATATTTATACTCTTTGCCGTTTCTGGTTTCGGAAGTAGACATATCGGCATCGGCATCGGTATTAATTTTGAAAATATGCGTACGAACGTCACCACTGTTTTTATTGATTTTTACCGCAGATTTTGAGGCGCGCCCCATATGACATTCAAAGCACTTGATGCCGGATTTACCATGCAGGCTATCGGCATAAGATTTGGCAATATCGTCATGGCATTTGCCACAATTATCTTTTACCAGAATAGCTCTCTTATGTGGCTCATGACACTCTGTACAACTTAAATCTTTGTGAGAACCAGCCAATAACTCATTGATTTGTTCGTGATGTCTAATGAAACCACCGCTCATTTGAGGTTTCGGGTCAATACCGTTACGTTGGTGACATTTACCACAGCTTTCGGCAGTGCGATCAATTTTCATCTTGTTTTTGGGATTCTGAACATGATCTGAACCGGGGCCATGACACTCTTCACAGCCAATACCATCTTCGGCCCAAGTGCCAACCATGCCGGGGCGGCCATCCTGATTACCTTCGGGGCTGTAAGCGGTCATATGGCAGGGACCGCATTTATAAGGAACTTTTTTGCCCTTGAAATAGAAAGACCAGGTGCCATCTTCAAGATTATACTGGGTCTTGGCCTCTGAACCATCCTTGGCCCTGGTGATGATATAGCCATTCAAATCGATATAACGAGCCTTTTTGTTAGCGCCACCAATAACATAAGAAATTTCATCCCAAGCATATCCTGGAGGTAATGGCAATTTTGCATAGCGAGCCTTTGCTGCCCGGCGGAGTTTCCAGGGATGCCCTGAGGCCTGCCAATTATTAAATTCATCGGCATGACATGAAAAACATTGATTTGAGCCAACATAATTGGCCGCAGAGGCGGTACTGACAAGACCTGAAAAAGATATTGCCATCAGGGTGATTAGTACCTTACAGGTTATTTTCGGTTTGAAAAAACAAGAAAATGTTCTGATAAGAGTACTTATTTGCGGGCCAGAAAGGCTCCGTTTGGGTTGCGGGGATTGTTCCCGCATTAGTACCTTACAGGTTATTTTCGGTTTGAAAAAACAAGAAAATGTTCTGATAAGAGTACTTATTTGCGACCAGCGGAAGTGCCCCTGGGTACGGGCCACAAAGCCCTGTTTGGGTTGCGGGATATGTTCCCGCATTAGAACTTTGCTCATCTTGTTTCCTCCTTGTCCCTATGAAAAACAAAACTGTTTTTACCCCCTGTAAAAACAAACCATCCCGGCACAGTCTACTCCGCCCGAAGCCGGAAACATTTTCCACATACTAAAATAGGGTTTTAAAGTAAAGGGAAATAGTTACAGGGAATGTAACTATTCAGCCGAATCCGGGGTCGGGCGCGGTTTTTCTCCGCCAGGCGTTAAGATTTCTGTTTTTCCTTTAAGCTCGCTGCGCCCGCCTTGCAAAACTCGCTTACGCTCAAACAGTTGCAATGCTAATGGGCTCCCGCTCGCTTCC
>WFRP01000202.1 GCA_015486505.1 Pseudomonadota bacterium
ATGATGGCGACGACGATCATTAATTCGATGAGGGTGAAACCTTGTCTGTTTTTCCATACTTTTTTCGTACTTTTCTTCATGACTCTCTCCTTTTTTGGTTAGTTTAAAGATTTTTTCGTTATTAAAAGATAACCTCAATTTGCAACCTGATTGTTCAACCTTGCCTGAACATTTTCAGGTTATACCTTAACGCGTCATTGTGCGTCTTTCACTTACAAACAACTGCAAAGATGATACCAGCACCAGATCAAGGTCAGAAAAATAATTTAAAATATTTTTACTATTTAATTTCATCGAGTTACCAACCATAGCAGAAACACATAGAGAAATCCATATATTAGTACAGAGAACCAACCAAATGCGCGCACTGACAATCTCCGTCATCTGGTTGTGACATTTTTTGTCACATTGCAGCGAGCTGACTTTTCCGGCAATGGCTGGATGCTTATCATAAACATATTCGCAGATTGTCTCAGGCTGCCTTATCAAACTTGACTAAGTCAGCATATTAGTCTAAAGTGAGAGCTAATTCAAGACATTATGTTCCGTTGATTATCAAGATACTGATGCGGGAACAAATCCCGCAACCCAATCGAGTCTTGCGGCCCGTATCCAGGGGCACTTCCGATGGTCGCAAATGAATGTTCTGTAAGGCACCAAAAAAATAAGTTGCAATCACCCTTTACCTATAACAGCTACGGAAAATCAGAGCGCATCAGATGCTGACTGACGATAAACTGGCCCGGATTTTAACCGATCTCAAGCTGCTCTCGCCGAAAGAGCTGCGCAACGCCCGGGAACGCCAGAGAAATGTTGAGAATGAGGGTCTTGAAGAGAGCCTCATCTTTCTCGGCCTGGCCGACTATGCCAAATTGGGTCAGGCTTACGCCAGCCATTACGAAACCGCCTACTACCCGATTTTTCATTCCGGGATTTCGGCGGAAGTGAAAGAACGCTTCCCGCTGCAATTTGTCAAAAAAGCTATGACCTTACCGATTGCCGTAACTGACAGTCAAGGTTTTTCAATGGTCAGCTGCGAGCCCGACAACGACCTCAGCAAAAGCTTGATCGAGCAGTTTGCCCGGGGCGCAAAAGTTGACCTGAAAGTTGCCTCCCGGATTGAAATTGAAGACAGCATCAGCCACTATTATCTGGAGAAGCCGGTAAAAAGAGAGAAGCGGGAGATCAGGCTCCCCTTTGAATTCAAAATCCTGGATCTTGACGACAGTTCTGAAGAGAGCCACAAGGATCAGGATAAGAGCGCCGGTGCCGGGCTTATGCAGACCGGCGGCAAAAGGGTAATCCTGATTGAGCCCGATCATAAAATCCGCAACGCGCTGGCGACCCTCCTGCAGCGGGAAGGTTATAAGGTCGCGGCCGTCGTCGATGAAGAAGAGGCCATCAAGGAACTTCTGAATGAAGACGCGGTCTATCTTTTAACCAGACGGATTTTCAGCTCCCGGACCCGGCGTCTGGAAAGCACTATAAATGAATACGGCCGAAGGGTGGAGATTCGTTTCTTCAGCAATATAGGCGGTATTATTCTGGGCGAAGAGCTCTCTTCCGAAGAGTTGTTCCGCAACTATCTCTCCACCGTCAAACTGCTGCTGGAATCTTTAACCAGAGAGCAACCGGAGATTGCCAGAGCCTGTCATCTCACCGCCCATTACGCCCGGCTGATGGCGACCGCCCTGGGCCTCAAACGCAGATCACAACAAGCCCTGCTCCTGGCTGTCTACCTGAAAGAGATTGGCCTCTACAACGGCGACGACGAATCCGGCGCCGAAAGCAATATTCTCTCTTTAATCCCGGTTTTACCCTATGAAAAGTCGGCTGCCGCTTTGAAAAAAATTGAAGACAGCTTCAACCTTTCCGAAATAATCGCCCAGATCAACCTGCCGGCCGCTAAAGCGCTGCCGCCCGCCAGAATAATTACGCTGCTGACCTGGTTTGTCAACGAGTTCGGCGTAAACCCTGAAAACGAAGTTACCACCGCAAATTTTCGCAAGCAACTCAGCCTGGAACCTGAGGGTTTAATCGACAGTCATCTGGCGGAAGAGTTCCTGCAGATTATAAGTCACGAACAGCACCTGACCGGCCGGACCCGCGGCAACGGCACTATCCTGATTATCGACCCGACTTTCGAACGGGACCACAGCGACCTTTACAATCGCTTTATCAAGGAAAGTTACGAAATAAGTTTCGCCCGAAATGAGGAACAGGCGGCAGCCCATCTGGAGCAGCAACGCGTAATTCTGATTATCAGTGAATTACGCCAGCAAAACTACAACGGTATCGAGTTCTGCCGCAAAGCCAAACAGAGTCACCCGCACCTGCCGTTCTGTTTTTTTACGTCGGAAAATCGGGAAAATCTGATTTCCAAAGCCCTGATTGCCGGAGCCGACGATTTCCTCTCTAAAGGGAGCAGCGACCAGGTAGTTTTCCTGAAACTCAACCGCCTGGCCCAACAAAATCGACACGCTAACCGGCCCGCCGGCGATGGCGGGGTCTCGGGCTCGCTGCAAGAGATGGGTTTTATGGAAACCGTCCAGATTCTGGCTAATCGAGAGAAGGATGCTCTGATAAAAATCACGAATAAGGACAACCAGGTAGCTGAAGTCTACCTGCACGCCGGTGAAATCATTTATGCCGGCTGCAAGAATCTTGAAGGTGAAAGCGCCATTTACGAACTTCTCAGCTGGGAAGATGGTTTCTTTCAGGTTATCACCCCGAAAAAACTGCCGGAGAGAAATGTTTTCGGCAGCACCGAAGCGATTATGCTTGAAGGCTGCCGTCTGCTTGACGAAGAGTCGCGGGATCTGCAGGAAGCCATGAACCAGGAATGAGGGTCTCACTCCTCTTTGATAAATTTACTTTTATCCTCAGCATAAATCAGCGCTTCTTTACTGGTAATTTTCCCCGCCGCCAACAGCTCCTGCAGGTGTTGGTCAATCGTCTGCATACCCAGTTTTTTCCCGGTTTGCAGGATTGACGGAATCTGGAAAGTTTTGCCCTCACGAATCAGATTACCAACCGCCTGGGTTCCGACCAGGATCTCCAGGGCCGCGACCCGGCCCTTACCATCGGCAGTCTTCAACAGTTGCTGGGCAATCACCCCCTTCAGAGATTCACTCAGCATGGTGCGAATCTGACTCTGCTGATCGCGGGGAAAAGCATCAATTATTCGATCAACAGTTTTAGCGGCGCTGCTGGTATGCAGGGTTCCGAAAACCAGCAATCCGACTTCAGCCGCCGTAATCGCCAGAGCGATAGTCTCAAGGTCGCGCATTTCGCCAACCATAATCACATTCGGGTCTTCCCGCAAAGCTGCCTTGAGACCGCTGGCAAAGCTTTCGACATGAACCCCGATCTGGCGCTGCATTATCAGACAGGTCTGATTTTCGTGAATAAATTCCAGCGGATCTTCCAGCGTAATTACATGGGCTTTACGCTCTTTGTTCAAAAGGTCAATCATCGCCGCCATCGTCGTTGATTTCCCGCTGCCGGTCGGCCCGGTAACAATCACCAGCCCTTTACGCAGCCGGGCCAGCCCCCGGACTACCGGCGGCAGGCCGAGATCGCTGAAAGTCATAATGTCATGCGGAATCAGCCGAAAAACCGCGCCTAACCCCCCGTGCTTAAAGAAAACATTACCGCGAAAACGGGAAACCCCTTTAATCTCATAAGCAAAATCGAGATCAAATTCGGTTTCAAAATGTTCGATCCCCGACTGCGGAATAATCTCATAAACCAGTAGCCGCACCTCCTCTTCACTGAGTTCATGATAGGCAATCCGTTCAAGTTCACCATTGATCCTCAAGAGCGGGGCCGCACCGGAGGTAACATGCAAATCGGAGGCTTTGTACTCAATCATCAGTTTAAGCAGGGCATCTATTTTGGCCATAAAAAACCTCGGGTTTATGAACTACTTGTAACTATTCAGCCAAATTTTACCCCCCCACCTTCTGGAGGGGGCGGGGGTGGTTTTTCGTAAGCGGTTGCGGAAACGATTTCGTTGTTTTTCCCAGCGAGCGGGAGCCCATTAACATTGCAACTGTTTGAGCGTGAGCGAGTTTTGCAAGGCGGGCGCAGCGGCGGAGAAAAACCGCGCCCGACCCCGGATTCGGCTGAATAGTTACACCTACTTTTGATATTTACTACTCATTGTTAAACAAACTCTCTTCCAGTTCTTCCGCTGAAACCGGCTGTGAAAATTCAGTCGGAACGGTGCCTTCCTTGAAACACTCGAAGATGGTTTTCTTGCTCTCCGGCACCGCGAGCAGACCGGTCTTTTCATCGATATTGGCAAAGACAATCCCTTCCGGCACCTTAAAGTTTTCCGGCGGCATTTTCGCCAGCGCCACCCGCATAAAATCGATCCAGATCGGACAGGCGGCCCGTGCCCCGGTTTCGTGACGGCCTAAAGGTTTAAGTTCATCAAAACCGACCCAGACCCCGGTTACCAGTTGCGGGGCATAGCCCATAAACCAGGCATCGTAATAGTCATTGGTGGTTCCGGTTTTCCCGGCCAGAGGCCGTTTCAAGGCCCGGCCCGCCCGCCGGCCGGTACCGCGTTTGACGACATCGGCGAGCATACTCGTCATCAGATAGGCGGTCTGGGGCGAGATTACCGGTTTGGCGTCCGGCGGCATTAAGGCTGTCAGTTCCAGCCCGCCCAGAAACGCGCTTTCCCGCTCTTCCAGAATTTCTCCGTGCCGATCTTCGACCCGCTTAATAAATACCGGTTTCAGCAAACGGCCCTGATTGGCGAAAACCCCGTAGGCAGTGGTCAATTCCATCAGCGAAACCCCGGAAGAGCCTAAAGCCAGAGTCAAATCAGCATTTAATTTGGAAGTAATCCCCATCTTTCTCGCGTAATCGATCACTTTCCGGATTCCGATTTGGCGCAGCATCTTGATGGTTACCAGATTCCGTGAATGAATCAGGGCCTGGCGCACGGTGGTCGGGCCATAGAATTTCTGCTCATAGTTACGCGGTTTCCAGGCCGAGCTCCAGTCGTCACCGCCATCTTTATAGACAATCGGACTGTCAAGAAAGATCGATGCCGGAGTCAGGCCGTTGTCGAGACCGGCGGCATAGATAATCGGCTTAAAGGCGGAACCCGGTGAGCGCCGGGACTGGATTGCCCGATTAAATTCGCTTGCCTGAAAATCCCGGCCGCCGACCATCGCCTTGACCAGACCGCTGTGCGGCTCTAAAGCCAAAAGCGCCGCTTCGGCTTCGGGCGCTTCTTCGAGACTCACCCGAACTTTCGGCACCACTTCACCAGTAACTTTTTTAATCCTGACCCACACCACATCGCCGACACTGAGCGCTGCTGACGGTTTTTTTATCCGGGCTCCGGGATAACGGGCGCCGTTTACGGGGTTGGGACGTTTCGCCCAGGCCATATCCTGCAAACGCAAATCGGCCAGGAGAGAACCGATATCAAGTTTCACATTTTTGTGCTTATCATCGACGGAAACCACCAGAGCTTTAGTATAACGACCGACACTCAACCCGGCCTTATCAAGCTGCTGCCGCGCCCTGGTTAATTCGGCGATAAAATGATCCTGAGCTGATTTATCAGAAATATTCTCTAAAGGCCCGCGAAAGCCGCGCCTTTTGGCGAGTTCACGCAGCCCCTTATCGATCCCTTTACGGGCCGCCCGCTGCCAGACGACATTAACTCCGGTATAAACCTGCAAGCCTTCCTTGTAGAGTTTATCATAACCATATTTTTTCTCAAGATAGCGCCGCACATGCTCGGTATAGTATGGGGTTTTCGCGGAAGGGTCGGTTTTGGAAACCAGAACCACCTTGGTCATCAGCGCCTTTTTCAGCTGCGCCTGGGTAATAAAGCCAAGTTCCAGCATCCGCCCGAGCACATAACGCTGCCGGGCGGCGGAACGTTGCGGATTTTTAATCGGGGAAAGCCGGCTCGGCGCTTTCGGCATTCCGGCAATGATGGTCATTTCCGCCAGGTTGAGATCCCGGGTTTTCTTGCCGAAATAGCGTTGCGAAGCCATCTCGACCCCGTACATCCCGTGGCCCAAATAGATCTGATTGAGATAAATAAATAAAATTTCATCTTTGGAAAGGTATTTTTCGATCCGATAGGCTAAAATCGCCTCTTTAATCTTGCGTTTAAATTTCCGCTCCGGGGTTAAAAGCAGTGATTTAGTCACCTGCTGAGTTATGGTACTGCCACCCTGAACAATCTTGCCGGCCTTAACATTTTTCACCATCGCCCGGGCGATTCCGACAAAATCCAGCCCTTTATGCTCATAAAAACGACTGTCCTCACTGGCGATAAAGGCTTTTTTCAACAGATCGGGGATCTCTTCAATCGGCACGATTTTCCGCTTTTCAACCCCGAACCGGCCAATCAACTCACCATCATCGGCAAAAATCTCGGTTATGGTATAGGGGTGATAATCTTTAAGAGAGGTAATCTGCGGCAGATCCTGAGCATAATAATAGAAGATCCCGGCAACCGAAGCGACCCCGGCTATAATTGCCAGAACGAAGAGTAAGAACAGGATTTTAATGGTTTTTCGTAACATAAGTTTATGAAAGCTGTAAGCCTGAGACCGGAAGCTGGAGACTTAATGTTGAAAATTTAAATTTCGCCTTTCTTTGCGTCTTGGCGTCTTGCGGCCCGCACCCAAGGGTACTTCCGAAAACCACCCCCGCCCCCTCCAGAAGGTGGGGGGGGTAAAATTTGGCTGAATAGTTACAAATGTTTTACATTACATTTTGGCCCATCGCCCGACACGATCGGCCAAGCGCACCATCTCCTCAGGAGTCAGGGTCGCGGGCCGGGCTTCCGGAGTGAAGCCTGCGGCCTCAAGTTTGGCGCAGATTTCGTCCCGTTTGAGATTAGTCAGAATTCCTTTAAGCGGATTAATAATCTGTTTCCGCCGCTGGCTGAAAATTTTCAAAAGCAGGCGCTCGAAAAGGGCCGGATCGGTTATTTTATAGCGAGGCTGGGGCAGAAATTCGAAACGCAAGACCCGCGACCAGACTTTCGGCGGCGGCGAAAAAGAGCCCGGAGCAACCTTGAAGCCCGAATTTATATCACAATGAAGACCGACCCCGACCGTTAAACGGCCATAGTCCCGACCGCCGGGGGCGGCTAGAAGCCGGGCCGCGACCTCTTCCTGCAGCATCAAGATCGCCCGGGAAAACAGATGACGATACTTTATCAGACGAAAAAGAATCGGGGTCGTAATCTGATAAGGGATATTGGCAACCACCGCCACCGGAGCGGAAAGCTGCAGTTTTTCCAGAAAAAGTTTCTCCAGATCAACCTTAAGAAAATCACCTTTCTCAAGATAAAAATCGGCGGCCGCAACCGTCTCGCGACCACGGCCGGATACAGATTTTTTTTCCGGCCCGGCTGCCGGCCCGGTTGCCGGCTCCGGTAACAATTCCGGTACCGGCCCCGGCCTTGCGGCAAAACGTTCGCTCAACGGCGACCAGAGATCCTGGTCGGCTTCAACGGCAATGACCCGACCCGCCCGGGCGAGCAGAGCTTCAGTCAAAACCCCTTCGCCGGGGCCGATTTCAAGTATGGTTTCACCAGCAACCGGGGCTGCCAACTCAACGATTTTCGCCACCACGCTTAAATCCCGCAAAAAATGCTGACCGAGACGTTTTTTGGCCCGGCGCGGGGAAATTTTAAAAGCTGATGGGTTTACGCTTGGTTTCACAGTGGCAGACGGGAGCTTGGATTCAGGGTTAAATCATCACTAAAACCGGCCGCTAAGCGATGCCGACCGACCAGAGCAATCATCGCGGCATTATCAGTGCAGAATTGCGGCGGCGCCAGAAAAAAGTTTAGATCCTGGGCATAAGCCGCGTCACTCATACGCCGACGCAGATAGCCATTGCAGGATACGCCACCGGCAAAGGCCACATTTTTCACCTTGAAGCGCGCCGCGGCGGCCAAGGTTTTACGGAGCAGCACCGCGGTTACGGCTTCCTGAAATGAGGCCGCCAAATCACTGATAAAAGATACGGATACCGACTTTGCCGAAACTTCAGCATTTACGGCCGGAACCCCCTCAGATTTTGCCAGAGCCGTGCGCACCGCGGTTTTCAAACCGCTGAAACTGAAATCAAGTGAATCCTTCGCCAACCAGGCCCGCGGCAGCTTTATCGCTTCCGGGTCTCCGTTTTGCGCCCGTTTTTCAATCACGGGCCCGCCGGGAAAACCCAAATCGAGCATCCGCGCGACTTTGTCAAAGGCTTCACCGGCCGCATCATCAATCGTCCGCCCTAAAAGCTCGTAATCGTGCCAGTCCCGGGCCAGATATAAACTTGTGTGGCCCCCGGAAACCACCAGGCCGATAAAGGGGAAATCAAGTTCCGGATTGCTCAGCAGCGGCGAGAGCAGATGACCCTCAACGTGATTAACCCCGAGCAAAGGAATCTTCCGGGCATAGGCCAGAGATTTAGCGTAAGCAACCCCGACCAGCAATGAGCCTACCAGCCCCGGCCCCCGGGTTACACAAACCGCTTCGATATCTTCAAGGGTAATCGCGGCCTCATTAAGGGCCTGTTCCACCACCCAGCGAATATTCTCACAATGACGGCGTGATGCCAGCTCCGGCACCACGCCGCCATAAATTCCGTGCAGTTCAACCTGACTTGAGACGATACTGGAAAGAACTTCATTGTTTTCCGCAAGCACGGCGGCACAGGTGTCATCACAGGAGGTTTCAATCGCCAAAATAGTCATAGCGGCTCTTTTAACCTATTTTCCGACGCGAAACAAGCAAGAAATTGCCGCCGAAGCCCCTAGCTTCGGCGGCGCAACAACTCGATTCGATCATCAAAATACTCTCTTTGACCGGCAATCTCCTGATAATCTTCATGCCCCTTGCCGGCAAGGAGAATGATATCATCAGATTCCAACATTTTGACGGCCACAGCGATCGCCTGCCGCCGATCGAGAATAACTTCATAAGCCGCCGCTGCCGGAATGCCGGCAACAATATCGGCGACTATAAGTTCCGGATCTTCATTCCGGGGATTGTCACTGGTAATAATCAGATAATCGGCATAAGCCGCCGCTACTTTGCCCATCCGCGGCCGTTTTTCCCGATCCCGATCACCGCCGCAGCCGAAAACCACAATCAGCCGCTGATGCGGCAGTTTTTTTAACGTCAACAGAACCTTAAGCAGAGCATCGTCGGTATGGGCGTAATCGACCAGAGCCAGACAATTATGAGGAAAAGTCACCGCCTGCAAGCGTCCCGGGACACCGTCAGTCGTAGAAAGCGCCGCGACAATCCGCTCACGACGCACCCCGAGCCCCCGGGCCAGAAGAAAGGCGGCCGCGAGATTGTCGGCATTAAAACGTCCGATCAGCGGCGCGCGCCAGCGGCAGGCCCAATCGGGGGCCGTAAGCTGCAGTACCTGACCGGAAAGTTTTTCCGCGACAATTTTAAGCCGACCGTCGACTTTCGGCGCTTTCTCGCCCCAGCTCACAACCCGGCGCCGCGATAGCTCTCTTTGCAGCCGCCGGCCATAAGCATCATCAGCGTTAATTACCGCCAAACCGTCATTTTCAAGCAGTTTTTTGAACAAAAGCCGTTTCGCCAGATAATAACTCTCCATATTTTTGTGATAATCGAGATGATCACCGCTCAAATTGGTAAAAATCGCCCCGCGGAAACGGCTCTCGCCCAGGCGATTCTGAACCAGAGCGTGACTTGAAACCTCAAGCACGGCCCGGCGGCAGCCGTTTTTAAGCATCCTGGCAAAAAGCGACTGCAGAACAAACGGGTCCGGGGTCGTCCGGGCGGCGACCTCCCAACTGCCGCCGCAATCGTAACCAACGGTCCCGACCATCCCCACCCTTTCGCCATTCCGCCGAAAAATATCCCGCAGCAGAAAAGCCGTGGTGGTTTTGCCGTTGGTTCCGGTAATCCCGACAAGTTCAAGGCGGCGCGCCGGAAAACCATACATTACCTCAGCCGCCCCGGCCGCCGCCGCGTAAGCATCAAGCACCCGAATCCCGGCAATCCCGGCCGGCAGCGCCAAATCACGCTCACTGACCACAGCCGCGGCCCCGGCCGCTAAAACCTGGTCCAGATAACGATGCCCGTCGTCGGCTACGCCGCTGACCGCCACAAACAACCAGCCCGGCTTAACTTTCCGCGAGTCATTCGTCGCTCCGGCAATCAGCATATCCTCACTGCCGCTCACCGCAATAACCCCCGGCCGCAAATGCTCCAGATATTGTTGTAATGTTGGCACTTTTACTTTTCCACCCTGACAAATCGTTTAATATTGTCCATAACCATCCGGAAATAATAACTATTCCATACCTGCTTTTATCTGTGCTTATCCGTGTCCATCTGTGGTTCAGCCTAAAAAGCATACATTGCTGTTACTATTTTTATTGTAACTATTCAGCCAAATCCGGGGTCGGGTGCGGCTTTTCTCCGCTAGGCGTTAAGATTTCTGTTTTTCCTTACACTCGCTACGCCCGCATTGCAAAACTCGCTTACGCTCAAACAGTTGCAATGCATATGGGCTCTCGCTCGCTTTCGAAAAACGACGAAATCGTTTCCGCAACCGCTTACGAAAAGCCACCCCCGCCCCCTCCGGAAATCGGAGAGATGAAGTTGAGCTGAATAGTTATAAAAATTTAAACTTAATTTATGAAGCAAAGAGAGCAAGGATGTTTTGCCGGTTGCAGAAACAGTGACTGCAATAGTGTTATTCAACTATATTCTGCCATGGTTTACCGGGTTTGGTCCGGGGTTTGCCGCTGTTGCCTGACTTGGCGGGGCTGCGCCAGGTTTCGCTGTCAATGATCGATTCGGAACCGGTATTGCCGGCGTTATTAACAACTCCGGTCGAAGCCGGGTCAGTCGAACGCGGCGGTTTATTCCTGGTGTCACCGATTTTAACCGCGGCATCTTTTTTTACCGGCCAGTTATAACTGAATTTTGCCGAAGGGTGCTGGGCCCGGTCAGTTGCCCTGGGAACCGCAACCATGACGTAATCAAATAATTCGGTGACACTGACATGACCGTCACGGGGGAAATTATCGGCGGTTCCGGCAAGGCCGTCCAGCATGAAATAAGTAAAAGCCCCATGCTGCCATTTTTCCGATTCAATTGAGGATTCGTTAGTCCGCGAAGATGTAAGAATGGCGATTCGGGTCTGTTTGTTCGCGGAACGTACCAGTTTGTTGAGAGCCTTTTCATCCTGGCGGCCCAGAGATTTAACCCCGCCGCTGTGACAGGTGTCTATCATCATA
>WFRP01000203.1 GCA_015486505.1 Pseudomonadota bacterium
AGCCCATTAGCATTGCAACTGTTTGAGCGTAAGCGAGTTTTGCAAGGCGGGCGCAGCGAGCTTAAAGGAAAAACAGAAATCTTAACGCCTGGCGGAGAAAAACCGCGCCCGACCCCGGATTCGGCTGAATAGTTACATTTCAGGTTAAAAAGATGAAAGAAGCGGTACTCCTGATGGCCTATGGCGGGCCGGAGAATCTTGACGAAATCGAGCCGTTTATGCGCCGGCTGCTGCGCCGGGAGCAATTACCGCCAGGGCTTTTGCAACGGGTCGAAAAGAAATACCGGGCCATCGGCGGCGGCTCACCGCTGCCGGCAATCTGCCGCCGGATCAGGGAGAAACTGAGCCGAAAAATCACCGACCTGCCGGTCTTCCTCGCCTTTCGCTACGCCGACCCCAGTATCGATGATATTGTTGCCGATATGCAAGCTCAAGGTATTGAACGGGTTTTCGCCCTCTCTCTATCGCCCCATTCATCAATTATAAGCTCGGCCAGCTATTATAAAAAACTGGCGGAACTTACCGCGACCGCCGATTTTGAATTAATCCGCCGCGAAAACTGGTACCGGGAAACCGCCTACAGTCAGTTGCTGGCTGAGCGCATCCACAGCACGGCCCGGCAATTTAAACTCGATTTTACAACTGCGGATACCCGGCTGGTTTTTTCAGCCCACAACATTCCGCAAAGCTATATCGATCAAGGCGACACCTATGTGGACGAAATCAAGGCCAATATCAAAAACGTTACCGCTCTGCTGCCGGATACCTGGCTGAGCAGTCTCGTTTACCAGAGTAAAGGCAACATTCCCGGAGCCTGGCTTAAACCGGAGATTGAAGAATACCTGCTCGAAATGAAAGCGGACGGAACCAACAACTTTATGATTGTGCCGTTAAGTTTCAGTATGGATCACCTTGAAACCCTTTACGATCTCGACATTGAGCTTAAAGCTTTTGCCCAAAATAATGGGCTTAATATCTGCCGATCACAACCGGCCAATGCCGATGATGACTTTATCGCTATGCTGGCTAATTTTATAATCAAGAGATAATTATCTATGACTTCACCGCGAAAGATTGCCGTTATCGGCGGCGGAATTACCGGATTGGCGGCCGCCTACGAACTTACGCGCAAAGCTCAGGCCGCTAAAACTAAAATCGAGATTGAAATTTTTGAAAAAGCCGCGAATCCCGGCGGTAAGATTATCACCAGAAAAGAGGGCCCCTATCTGATTGAAGGCGGCCCCGACTGTTTCATAATCGAAAAACCCTGGGCCCTGCAACTTGTCAAAGAGCTCGGTCTGGAAGACGATCTCCTAAATACGAGCAGCCGGACTTCCGGCACCTTTGTTTACGATAATAGTTCCTTACATCGTCTCCCGGAAGGGGTGATGATGATGATACCGACCAAACCCTTGCCGTTTCTCGCCTCAAAACTTATCTCCTGGCCCGGCAAGATCCGGATGGCCTGTGATATCCTTATCCCCAAACGCAAGGAGAGCGGTGACGAAACCCTGGCATCATTTGTCAAACGGCGCCTGGGAAAGGAGGCGCTGGACAAACTGGCCGAACCGCTGGTCGGCGGGATTCACGCCGGCAATCCGGAAAACATGAGTCTTTTAAGCACTTTTCCCCGTTTTCTCGAAATGGAACAGGATGGCGGCGGCCTGATTGTCGGCATGCTTAAGCGGCAGAAAAAAATGGCCGCGATGATGAAAAACCGGCCCGCACCCCGCGGCCCGAAAAGAACCTTTTTCATCTCAATGAATGACGGTTTAGGCCAGATCATCAACCGACTCGAGGAAGTCATAGGTAAAGATAGCTTGCGCACTGAACGTGAAATCACCCAGATCAGGCCCGCCCTGAAAAAAGGCTGGCTGATTGAAGATAAAACCGGCAGAACCACTCCGGCCGCTGCCGTCATCATCACCACCGAAACCTATAACGCCGCCAGGCTTCTGCGCCTGGAACTGCCCCGTCTGGCCGATTTGCTTGATGAAATCCCCTATGTTTCCTCGGCCACGGTCTCACTGGCTTTCCCCCGCAAAGCCATCCCTCACCCGCTTGACGCTTACGGTTTTATCGTGCCGAAGATTGCCAATCGCCGGATTATGGCGGTGACCTGGTCGTCGGTGAAATGGGATCACCGGGCCCCGGAAGATATGGTTTTACTGCGGGCTTTCGTCGGCGGCGCCCATCATCCGGAACTGGTTGCCAGTGGTGATCAGGAAATGCTGGCAATGGTGCGGGAGGAGCTTAGCGCCATTATGAATATCAGCAGCCCGCCGCAGCAAAGCTGGATCTATCGCTGGCCTCAGGGTATGCCCCAATACATTATGGGCCATCTGGAACATCTGGCGGCGATTGACAAAATCACCGATTCCCACAAAGGTCTTTATCTGGCCGGCGCCGGCTATCGCGGCATCGGTATTCCCGACTGCATAAATCAGGGCCGTCAGGCGGCGGTCAAGGCCTGGGCGAGTCTTAAACTGTAAGTTGCAGGTTGTGCAGGTGGCAAGGTAACGAATTAATTGACCATACGGGTTTTACACTGTTTAGCGCAAATTCCGGGAAAGACCGGGAGCGGGGTTTATCTGCAGGCGATTGTCCGGGAAGCTGATGCCCGCGGTTTTACACAGGCGGTGGTCTGCGGCCTGCCGGAAACCATGCCGGTGACTAAAACCGGGTTGGCAATAAAAGCGGAAAATATTTTTGTTACCCGCTTCGACAGCGCTGAATTGCCGTTTCCGGTTGCCGGGATGAGTGATGTTATGCCCTATCCCAGCAGCCGTTTTTCAGATTTTGATAAACAGCAGCTGCAACTCTACAAAACCGCATTCAGCAAAACCTTAGCCACCGCCGTCGCAAGATTCTCACCTGATTTAATTCATTCACATCATCTCTGGATTTTAACGGCATTGTGTCAAGAACTTTTCCCGGAAATCCCGCTGATTACTTCGGTTCACGGCACTGAATTACGGCAACTGCAGCTGGCCGGGCATCTGGCGGAAGAAATCATTAAAAATGTACAGCCGGTGGCAAAAGCCTTAACCCTGAACCACGATCAGCGCCGCAAAGTTATTGAAACCTATAAACTCTCCCCGGAACAGGTTACAGTTACCGGCACCGGCTACCGCCAGGATCTTTTCTGCGCGGATTTCTGCAACAAGGAAAAAATCCCGACGATTATCTATGCCGGCAAACTGAGCCGGGCCAAAGGGGTTTTCTGGCTGGTTCAGGCATTTGGCAACTTACGGGTAAATGCTAAATTGTGGCTTGCCGGTAGCGGTGACGGCCCGGAAGCTGATGAAATCAAAACCGCGGCCGCGACTAACCCCCGGATTACGCTGTTAGGGGCACTCTCACAGGCTGAACTGGCACAACGCTTCAAACAGGCCCATATTATGGCCCTGCCCTCCTTTTATGAAGGCCTGCCCCTGGTTCTGCTTGAAGCCTTGGCCTGCAACTGCCGGGTCATCGTTACCGATCTGCCCGGCATCCGCGAGTTGGTTACCGATGAAGCCGTCAATGACGGTCTGATCAGCTTAATCCCGCGACCACCGCTGACCGGGCCAGACATTCTGCGGCCCGAGTATGAAAAAACATTCCTTCATCATCTCGAAAAAGCCCTGACCAGACAATTAAACAAGGTCGAAAAACAGCAGTTCAGCTGTTGCCAAAGCCTGCAGACCACCCTCAATGAAACCGGCTGGCGCCAGGTATTTAATCGCATTGAAACGGTCTATAATGAGGTATTGGGGGAGCCGGCGTAGACAAAACCGGGCTTCAGGAAAACCGGGTTTCGAGCTACTGGAACAGAGGATTTTGCCGGCTGCCGGAGAGGCTGAAGGGGATTGCCGGAGAAGATTTGGGGATAAGCCGGCCCTTGAATTTCAAGCGTTCATTATCGGTAAAATAACGGCCCGCAGCACTCACCCGATTGCCGGCGGAACGTAATCTCATTTTTTTCAGACGCAGGATATTATCCCGCAAAACAAATTTACCGGAAAAATCATCAAAGTCCAAACTCAGTTTAATCCGTTTTCGCCGTTTAATGAAATCAGCGAAAGAGGTGAAAAGCGGACAACCGGTAAAGGCCCCGGTCCGCAGCCGCCATTTGCCATTCAGGTTAAGCGCGCCCGGCAAGTCGGAATCATCAGACAAAATCCCGCCGCCGACCAGAGACGCATCCAGTGTACCGGTCATTGAAAAGGTTTTGCTAAAGGGCTTGAGATTGAATTTTTCCGCAATCAGAGAGGCCTGCCAGTGCGGGCCCTGAAGCAGATCTTCCATAACAAGTGAAAGCCTGAGTTGACCGGATTCGCCGAATCGGGCGGATAAACGCTCAATTTCAAGCTGGGTCAGGCTTTTCTCCGCCCGCAGAGAAACATCAGCAAGTTTAAGTTCCGGCAACTCTAAAATTTTGACCTGACAATTACTCTTGACCAGCCAGTCCCAACCGGCAATAATTTTCAACAATTTTAGCGCCTGAATTCCCGCTGCCGGGGTTTCTTCATCAGCGGCAGCTGTTGGCGGCGCGGCCGCGGCATCCTTACGCAGAGCTATCCGCTCCGATTTAAGATTTATCTGTAACACCGGTGAAGATGTAGGATTTCCGACCAGTTTCAGTTCACCGGCCATTGAGCCGGCCGCCTGAAAACCCGGCCGCGCCAGAAGCGGCAGATTTGTGCTGATCCGGCCAAGGTCGGCAACCTTCAACTCATTGACAAGATCGACGAAAACCGGTTCACTGAAACGAATCAGCCCCCGGGAAAAGAGGGTGGCCGCTCCCGGAAATTCCAGTGCCGCACTTTTAATATTAATATAACGGCCCTGTCGTTGCAGGAAACCACTCAATGAAGATTTAACCTCTCCCTGTGAAAATATTTTTTCAGACTCCGCCGCGATATCATAAACCGCGACTTTATGATTATCCGCCGCGAATTTGCCGGTAAATCTTAATCCGGTTTCAGGCTCGCCGTTAATATCAAATTCAAGAAAACCCCGGGTAAAACCGGCCCGGATTTTTTTGCCGGGAAAAGCCGCGGACGAGATCTCATAAAGCGGCAGGGTAGCCCCATCAAGATGGCCGGAGGCCTCCAGACGGTTAATGCTTTGCGCCGGCGGTTTTTCGCCTGCAGGGGATTCGGTTTGACCGGCCTGATACCAGTTCATATCAAGCTCGCCCCGGCCGCCGGCGACGGTCCCGGACAATTTCAGACTCTCAGTTAAATTACGCTTCGAGCATTGCCAGCGGCCTGAAATACCTGTAATATTAAGAGGTTCCGCCAATCCGGGGACAGCGGCCAACTCCCAGTTTGCGTCACGCAAATTTATATATCTGAGATTTTTCCCGCCAGGCAAAGTCCGGCGGATCAAGTCAGTCAAAGCCAGCGCTTCCGGGTTGCCGGCAAAAGAGTTTCGGGCTTGTCCGGAAGCTGATTGAGCTAAATCTGTATTAAAATCCGTATAAGGAGTTTTAACAAAGAGCCCCCGCAGACCGAGACCGGCTATTTCAGGCGAGAATTTCAGAAGGGAGATACAGGAGAATTCAAGAGCAACGCTTTGAGCTTTAATATTCAGAGCGGCATCACGCGAAACCAGCCCCTGAATCACAACCGCGGGGCTCGGAAAAACCCTGAGACTGACCTTATCGATCCGGCAGGGCTGCCGTAGGACCTGCTCCAGCCTGAGCGTTAAACGCTTCTGTAAATCCGCCTGCGGCAGTTGCGGCAGAAGCAGAACTATTCCTGTTAAAAGAGCTATTATCAGCAGCAGAAAAAAACTTTTTCTCATTTTTGTCTCATTCCGCCGGCCGCTCGATTCTAGCTATCAGCAACTATTTTTATGCCCGGATCAGGGCCTGGATTAAAACAAAGTGGCCAGACGGCGATTAAGCTGACGCAGACGCATAAACTGCAGACAGAGCGCGCCGCTAACTAACCTGGCAACGGTGGCGGGAGCTTTCTTCTGCAACGAAACCGCCGCCGCCTCGTCCAGAATCAGTAAGGAAGAATCCTCAACCACCTGCAATGTGGTTGAATGCGGGCAAGTTTCCGCCGCGCCGATATCTGTAAAAATCGATTCGCCGACACTGGCTCCCGCCGTAAACCGGGCCATTATTACTGGTTTTCCCCATTCCGGTGTTTTTTTTACGGACTCCAACCCACCGCCAACGACACAAACCAGAGATAGCGAAGCCTCATCTTCACGCCAGAGCACGCTGCCGGCAGGCTTCCCGGTAAGCGTAACCGCGTCTCGAAAAATATCCCAATCCGCTTTATTACAAAATTGGAAAAGGGTTGATTTACGCCAATCAAAATCTTCTTTAACAGCGGATTTTACTTCAGCCATTTTTCGGGGCCTCGGTCGCGGCAAGTTTGTGCTCTATCTGCTTGACTAATTCGTCATAACCGGATTTTTCCATAATCGGCATAAACTGACTGCGATAGTTGCGCACCAGACTGACATTCTCGATAATGACATCGTAAATCAGCCAGCGGCCGGAATCAAGTTTCATCCGGTAATTCAAGGGAATTTCCTTACCCGAACCGATGACCAAAGTTCGAACTTCAGCCTTGTTTCCCTTGATGATCTCCTTGACATAAGAAATCTTTTCACCGGCATAGCCGTCGATGGTTGCAACATAACTTTTTGCCAGAAGTTTCTGGTAAATTTCGGCAAAATGTTCGCGCTGGGCCGGACTCAGCTTACGCCAGCCGCGGCCTAAGGAAAGTTTTGCCATTCTCGGCATATTAAACTGCATAAAAACAACTTCAGCAATCCGCTTACGCCGGAGTTGATCCTTTTCAGGACTTTTAAGATTTTCATCCCGTAAAACCAGAAGCAACTTGTCGATACTGCTTTTCAACTGCGCTTCAGGCCCGGCTTCTGCGGCCTTAATGGTTACCGGTGAAAAACTTAAACAGTATATTAAAATTAAAAGAACCACCAGAATTGAATGCCTATAATACTTCATTAGAACTTACTCCAGGATATTGATAAGATAAGATGTAACTATTCAGCCAAAATTTCCCCCCCCACCTTCCGGAGGGGTCGGGGGTGGTTTTTCGTAAGCGGTTGCGGAAACGATTTCGTTGTTTTTCGGAAGCGAGCGGGAGCCCATCAGCATTGCAACTGTTTGAGCGTAGCGAGTTTTGCAAGGCGGGCGCAGCGAGCGTAAGGAAAAACAGAAATCTTAACGCCTA
>WFRP01000204.1 GCA_015486505.1 Pseudomonadota bacterium
GTGCCTTACAGGTTATTTTCTTGTTTTAAAACAAGAAAAGGTTCTGATAAGAGCACTTATTTGCGACCAGCGGATTGCCCTTGGGTACGGGCCGCAAGGCTCCGTTTGGGTTGCGGAATTTGTTCCCGCATTAGCATTGCAACTGTTTGAGCGTAAGCGAGTTTTGCAAGGCGGGCGCAGCGAGCTTAAAGGAAAAACAGAAATCTTAACGCCTGGCGGAGAAAAACCGCGCCCGACCCCGGATTCGGCTGAATAGTTACAAAAAAACCGAAAAAAAATCAAATGCGCCTCTGCGCCCCGGCGCCTTTGCGCGAGATAAAAGCTGTTTTCGCGCAGAGGCCGGAAGACGCAGAGAGAAGTAAAAAAGCTCACTGCACCCCAAAGTCACTTCCTCGCTTCGCTCACGGCGGGGAAAACGCAGCAGATGGAGAATTTTTACGACGCCATCAATCTTTTTTAATAATCATCAGGGATAAATATTCATCCGGATGGGCCACGATTTCCTCGGCGGCGGTTGCCGTAAATTCACCATCAAGACAGAGACGACTGCCGTAGATGAGACGACAATCTTTTTCTTTGCTGAAATATTCAACCAGACGATTACGATTTTTATAGCTTTTCAGGATAATATTGGCCGATTTCGGCCGCAGTTTCAGCGTTTCCGGGTGCTCGACATTCTGCCCCGGAAAGACGTGCAGGGATTCTTCGTCTTCAACCAGAACCGTTTTCGATTTTGCCGCCAGCGCCGCGAAAGAGGTGATGCCCGGCACAACTTCAGTCTCTAATTGCGGCAGCTCTTCCGCGATAATTTGCAACAGGTAACCGAAAGTGCTGTAGGTCATCGGATCGCCCAGCGTCGCGAAAGCGCAGTCCCGCCCCGCTTTTAACTCTTTGATCAGCGCTTCCGCATTCTCCCGAACTCGCGCCCGCCGCAGCTCATAGTCGCGGGCCATACTGAATGTCAACTCGCGTTTTTCGGCACGCACTTCAGTTACAGAATCAATCACCTGCCGCGAAACACTGAATTTTGAGTTGTGGCCGACCACCGTAAAAATCAGATCAACCGCCCGAAAAACATCAACCGCCTTCAACGTCAGATAACGCGGATCACCGGGGCCGATACCAACCCCGTAGAATCTGCCTGGCTTCATTTTATCTCCCTTTCCAGTAACTGCTATATTTTTTAACCACGAAAATACGAAAAGTATAAAAAAATTCGTGTTCTTTCATCTATCTGTGGTTATCTGTGGCTCAACTAATGCGGGAACAAACCCCGCAACCAAAACAGAGCTTTGTGCCCCGCAAATAAGTACTCTTATCAGAACATTTTCTGACTATTAAATCTTGTTTTTTTGTGCAGAAAATAACCTGTAAGGTACTAAAAAAGTTTAAACCACAGATAAACACAAATGAACACAGATTGAATTACATAACAGTAACATATATATGGTCGCGTCGCCGGAGGTGCTTTAAAAACAAAAAACCCCGAACCGAAACTTTTTCAGTTTCGACCCGGGGATTTCCCTTTTTTATCCGGCAGGACCAATAAATGCTGAAATCCTTCCACGATTTTCAGCAACAGTTGTTCCGGCAGGTCTTCTGACTTCCGGCTCAAACTACTCGCCGCGCCTTCCCGATTCAAATAAAATCAGTGGCAGATTGCGGTTTTCGTCCCCGGTTACAGCGGCGGGCCCGTCCCCGACTCACACGGGGTTCCCTGTTAGGCTCTAAATTGAGCACCTGAACAATATAATTTTTATGTGCCAGCCCGAATAGTCCTTTTTCGATTCTTTGTCAAGGCAAATATATATCAGCGGTCTCTGGTTGCAACGCTGATCCGGGCTTCGGCATAGCCGGGGTTATCTATGGATGCCTGCTGCCTGAGACTTTGCAGCAGATTATCGGCCGATTGCCATTTTGCGGATTCCAGCTTCGGCAGTAAAATCCGTTTTTCGCTGGCAATCACCAAAACCTGATCCCGGCCGAAGGGGGGGGTGACTTTGAGATTGTAGGGACAGCCGTCGTCGGGGAGAACCATCAGCCGGTCGGCCTTGAGCCTTGGGGAATTGTGATCGGGTTGGTTGCGACTGTCAAGCGGATAGAGCGGCAGAGCCGATTTATCCGGGTTGAGATAGAAGATATAGACCCAGGCCGCGCGATTGCAGCGGACCAGAAATCGAATCTGCTCGCCTTTATAATAGAGCGGCCGGTTTTCACCCCGGTCGGTACTGATTTCAACCCTGAGACCGCCGCGGCTGATGCTTTCACTGGTTGAGGCCGGTAAATTTTTCCGCGAGATCCGAGCCGCTTCGGCGACTCCCACGAGATAGGCCGGCAAAAGCGATCTCGGAATCGCGACTTTGGCGGCCGTCACCTGGCGGCCGGTGGCATCGAGAATCGAAACCCGGACTTCGATTCTATTATGATTAAGCCAGGCGCTGCCCCAGAGTTCGGAATCGGCGCGCAGCAGATCCGCCGTAAGGCTTCGCGTTTTACGGTTTTCAGCCGCTGCCGCACCGCCGGTTTCCGGCCGCCCGCCCCGGGTTCTAAGCTCGGCAACCGCCACATTTTTAAGTTCGCGCTGCGGGTCCAGAACCCGGAAAAGATTACTCTGGGCCAGGGCCGGGCGGATCCAGTCGGCTAAATAAACTGCCAGGTCAGGATGAGAATTCAGCTCACCTTTAGGCTTAAATTTTCGCAAATAAACGGTATGCCGCTGCCGGTTGCGAACCCGGTTTTCAAGTTTGCGCACCAGATAACGGCCCCAGGAATCAAGATCGGGAACCAGGGCCGCTTTATCTATGTTCCGCAGCAAAATTTTACTGCTGGCGGCGGCGACAACCTCGGGGCCTTCATTATTTAAACCCATTATCTTTATATCGAGACCGAGAAATTTTCCTTCCTTCTGCCAGGTGCCCTGCAGAATCAAATATTTATCCTCGTCACTGCCCGGCAGCAGAACCCGGGCCCCCTGTTTTTTCATATTGGTAATAAATTTCCCGCGCAGCTGCACGGCCAGGGGCAGGCTCAAGCCGCTGTCGGCGGCAAAAAAGTCATTCGTGCTGATCAATACCGGCTTGCCGCGCACCAATCCCGCCTGCTCCACCAGTTTCTCGGAAAGATTCTTAACCGCAATCTCCAGCGTTACCTTTTCCGGCTCCGGCTCAGCTTCCCAGAACCCGGCGGTCGCCAACCGCGGCGGCTGGAGGAGCAGCAGAATGAGCGCCACAAGCAGAAAAAAAGATAACCCCCAAAAACCGGCTCCATAAAGAGCGCGCGATCTGATATTTGCCCTTGCCGTCAAATCAATCTTTGCCAAAATTTAATCCTTTCGCGGTTTACCCGGTTAAGTTTTGTTGTAGCCATTCAATAGGGTCAAAAAATCAATCGAGTCTGACCCCATTGGTTCCTGAAAATCACCAATCAACCAGGCCCCGGCTATTGCCGGGACCAGCAGCAAGAGTATAACCCCGGCCCCGAACAAAAACCTCTTTCTCTTTCCCATAACCTGCCTCAACCCCGGAACATAAAGGGGCAAAAATGGGGTCAGACCCCGTTTTACGCGCTCTATTGCTATTATTGGCGTAACTATTCAGCTCAACTTCATCTCTCCGATTTCCGGAGGGGGCGGGGGTGGCTTTTCGTAAGCGGTTGCGGAAACGATTTCGTCGTTTTTCGAAAGCGAGCGAGAGCCCATATGCATTGCAACTGTTTGAGCGTAAGCGAGTTTTGCAA
>WFRP01000205.1 GCA_015486505.1 Pseudomonadota bacterium
ACTACATCGGTATCGGGCAGGATTTACGCAATGCCATGCGCGATTATACGGAAAGTGGCGGTCAGGGTGATGTTGCTCCGGATATATCGGAAATTATCAGTGCCATGAATGCCAAATTCGAGGTCGTCAGGCAGATGTTTCATGGCTTTGAATATCAATCTTATTTTGATGCGGAAACGGGTGAAAAACTGAAGATATTATTGGCGGCACAGAATTTTATACTGAAAGATGAAAAACTTAAAAGCAGGTTTTTAAGTGCTGTGACCGCGTTATCCAAACTTTATGTGATGGCTGTTCCCAGTTTTGAGACGGAACAAATTAAAGACGAAGTGGCATTTTTTCAGGCGATAAAGTCAAGGATCAACAAGTTCACTCCAAGCGGAGGTAAAACAGATTTTCAGGTTAATACCGCTATTCGTCAGATTGTCGATGATGCTTTAAGCAGTGATGGTGTGGTGGATATTTTTGAAGCGGCCGGGGTAGCGCAGCCGTCATTGGATATTCTGTCAGAGGAATTTCTGCTTGAAGTCAAAAATATGGAGCATCAGAATCTTGCCTTTGAACTGCTTAAAAAGCTGTTGAATGAAGAGGTACAAATAAGAAAAAAGAAAAACAAAGTGTTGGGCAAAAAACTTTCTGAAATGCTGAGCAATACCATTAAACGCTATCACAACAATCAGATTGATACAGCTCAGGTAATTAAAGAGCTTTCGGAAATCGCCAGGGAAATGAAACTGGAAGACCACAAAGCGGAAGAGCTTGGGCTAACAGCGGAGGAGTATGCTTTTTATTCGATTCTTTCTGAAAACAGCTCTACAAAATATCTGGAAGACAACAAAATGAAAGAGCTGATTTATCTCGTTGTGGATATTATTCGCAAAAACGCAACGGTTGACTGGAATAAAAGAGCTGATGTAAAAGCAAAATTACGCTTGCTGGTCAAAAAAGTACTGATGAAATATGGCTATCCGCCAGATGTGGCAAGAATAGAGGCGGATAGAGTTCTGGAACAAAGCGAATTACTGGCAAGCGAGATAACTAATTAAAATCACATAACAAATTGCTGCACTGGCGGCTTTTCCGCTACGCTGTAAAGCCGCCAGTGAGCTTGGTCGTTAGACAAACTGGAAAGTTGAGGTTTGATTTTGTCGAAGCCCGAATCAGATAAATCTTTGCCGGAGTTGCTGGAGAAACTTGCAGAGCTTAATGCCGGCCTTACGGAGGAGAAAATCCCGGGGCCGGAGCAGCTGCGGAAAATTCTGCGGCAGCGAGCACAGACTTTTAAGGAGATGGAGGTCGCGGAAGAGGTTGGCAAGACCTTGGATATCCTGGAGTTTTCTTTGCGGAATGAGCGTTTTGCCCTGCCTTTGCCGTGGGTTGGTGAAGTTTGTCGGGTGGCGGAGATTACGGAAATTCCGGGAACGCCGGGGTTTGTTAAAGGGGTGGTTAATCTACGCCGAAAAATCTATTCCGTGGTTGATCTGGCCGCATTGCTGGCCTTGCCGCTGCCGGAAACTGCAGGTTCTGTAAAAACGGAACAAACGTTGGCACAAGATGCCGAGGGCTGCCTGCTGCTGACTCTGATCGCCGACGAGATGGAGTTTGCCGTTATGATCGATCGTCTGTATGGGGTCAGCACTTTGCCGTTGCGGCAGCTGCAGGGGACGCTGCCGACCCTGAGCGGGGCGCAGGCCGAATACTTTTTGGGAGTTACTCTTGATCATGTGGTGGTTTTAGATGCGGAAAAGCTTTTGCGGGATAAAAAATTGATAGTTGGCGGATAAATTCAGATTTTGTTTATAACCTCAAAAATATAACAATTGACCTTGAACAGCCTGGAAAAGGAGTAGAAATGAAACTGTTAACCGGCTCTTTGCTGAGAAAACTGATTTTTTTGTTTCTGGTGGTCGTCGTGATCCCGATTGCGGCTCTTTCCTGGATTGCGTCCCAATCGGCCCGGGACGCATTAATCCGGACGCGCATAGCTGATCTGCAGGCAATTAATGAGATAAAAAAGAATCAGATCTGGAGTTCTCTTGAAAGACTGAAACTTAATTGCGAACTTTTGGCCAAGTCCAGAGACGTGCGTCTGGCTTATGATGCCTTGCATCAATATCATGATGCCGGTGGGAAATTGCCGGATGGGTCATTTGATGTGAAAAGCAATGTTTATCGGGATTTGTACGTACGAATCGGTCAGTTTTTCAAGGATTATCTTAAAGTTTACAACTTTCGTGATCTTTATCTTATCTGCAGCAAGCATGGTCACGTTATGTATTCGGTAAAAAAAGGGCCGGATTTAGGGACAAATCTGGCCAGTGGTCCCTATCGCGACAGCGGGCTTGCCCGGCTCTGGAAGCAGGTTGTCGCGACCGGGAAATTTGTTTTGCTTGATTTTTCCGAATATGCCCCGATAGGCCAACCGGCCGCATTTATGGGGACCCCGATTCGGGGTGAAGACGGCGAGCTTAAAGCGATTCTGGCCCTGTCACTGGACGGTTCGCAGCTTGAGCGGATTCTCAGTATCGGGAAAAAAGCCGGCACCAGTGATGAAACCTATATTGTCGGTTCCGATATGCTGATGCGTTCAAACTCACACTTTAATCCGCGGGGTCTGCTCCGGCAGAAAGTTGATACGGTGGCGGTCCGCGAAGCGCTGGATGACAAGATCGGTACCGCAATCATTACCGACTATCGCGGTATCGAAGTTCTTTCGAGCTATTCACATATGGGCCTTAATGAGAATTTCGGCCTTGATTTTGAATGGGTGATTATTACCGAGGTTGATGCGGCTGAAGCTTTAGCGCCGATGACGGCTTTGCAGAATAATATCCTGGGTCTGGGGGGCCTGTTACTGGTTGTGGCTCTGGCGGCGGTCTTTTTCGCCGCCCGGGCGATCGTGCTGCCCCTGAATTTGTTGATGTCCAAGGTTCGGCAAATGGCCGACGGCGATTTGACCACCAAGATTCCAGCGACCGGTCGTATTGATGAGATCGGCGATTTGGTAAATGCTTTTAACCGTATGGTCGGGATGCTGCATTCCCAGACGTCGCAGCTGGTGGAAGGGGCGGCGACCATCGGCTCAACGATTGCTGAACTTTCGGCGACGACCTCGGAACTGGCGGCCTCGGCATCTCAGGGCTCAAGTTCCGTTAGTGAGATTGCCGCCACGGTTGAGGAGATTCGCCAGACCTCACACCTTTCCCATGAGAAAGCCGAGGAGGTCGCAACCCTGGCCGAACAGGTGATGCGGCGGGCCGAAAACGGACGTCAGGAAACCGCAATGGCGATTGCCGGTATGGATGAAATTAAAGTTGATATGGCCGCCATCGCCAAGGGCATAATTCATTTGAGTGAACAAAATCAGAGTATCGGCGAGATTGTTGAGATGGTTAACAGCTTTGCCGATCAATCCAATATGTTGTCGGTCAATGCCTCAATCGAGGCGGCCAAGGCCGGAGAGCATGGTAAAGGTTTCGCGGTTGTCGCCCAGGAGGTCAAGGCTCTGGCGGATCAGTCCAAAGAGGCCACAACTCAGATTCGTCGACTTTTGGGTGATATTCAAAAAGCGACTTCCAACGCGGTGATGGCCACGGAAAGAGGGGGTAAGGCGGTTGATAAGGGGGTTGAACAGTCCGAAAAGACCGGGGTTGAAATTGATACGATGGCCGATTTAAGCCGTGAGTCGGTCGATGCTTCGAGTCAGATTGTCGCCTCAAGCCAGCAGCAGCTGGTGGGTATGGACCAGGTGGCACAGGCGATGGAAAGTATCAAAAGTGCGAGCCGGCAGAATGTCGAGGGGGCGCGCCAGATTGAAGCCGCCATCGGCAGTCTCGATGAACTGGCTGAAAAACTGCGCCGGCTGTCGGACGGTTTGAAGGTGTAACTGATGCGGGAAGAGGAGCTTTTGCAGAAGCTGCGCGAAGCTTTTCAGGCTGAAGCGGGTGAACGGCTGGGGACCATCTTTGCGAATCTGGCCCTTTTTGAAAAATGTTTTGCCGCCGGAGAACGTCTCGCGCTGGTTGAGATCTTATACCGGGATGCGCACAGCTTGAAAGGCGCGGCCCGGGCGGTCAATATCAATGCGGTGGAACAACTGTGCCAGTCTCTGGAAAGTTTTCTCGCCCGGTTGAAAGAGCATAATCCGGAGCCGGAAACCCCTCTTTTAAACCTGCTTTATGACAGTGCCGGACTTTTGGAGAAGGTTATCGCCGATCCGGACCGGTTTGCCGCGGGGGACGGACTTAAAGAGTATCAGCAATTGATTGACCGTCTCGGGGCGGCTGTTGAAAAAGGTCTGGATTCTTTGGCATCTCCGGAAGCGTCCGGGAAAGCGCCCGTGATGCCGCCGGAGAAGGTGTCCGCTAAGCCGCCGGGGAAGGTGTCCGCTGAGTCGCCGGAGATGACGGTGTCGTCTGAAACCGGGATGCTGCCGGAGGAAAAAGGCGAAAAGCCAGTGGCCGCTCTCAAGGATTCGCGTCCGGCAGTAACGAGCGAATCTGAGAATCTGAAACCCGGGGCGGGCGCCCCCCCGGCCGCCGTTAAAGTAGCGGATAATTTACGTATTTCCGCGAGTAAGTTTGACAAATTGATGCTGGTCGCCGAGGAATTTATCTCCCTGAAACTGGCCTTGCAGCAGCACTGTTTAATGGTCAAAGAAATTCTGCAGCAGTTTCCGGCCT
This sequence comes from Pseudomonadota bacterium, assembly GCA_015486505.1. Taxonomy (GTDB): domain Bacteria; phylum Desulfobacterota; class Anaeroferrophillalia; order Anaeroferrophillales; family Tharpellaceae; genus Tharpella. The sequence goes on from WFRP01000205.1 coordinate 4,683, forward strand.
GGGAGAAGGATTGGCAGACAGTGCGTAATGCTCTCGAAGTTCCCGGAGTCGCGGGGCCGGAATCGGGAATCATTTCCCAACATATCGGTTTTTTAGAGCGAAACCAGAAGTTTGTCGGTAATTTAAGGCGGCAGATCAAGAATCTGGGAGGGCAGATCGCGGGTGATTGCCGTTTTCATTCCGGCCTGGTTGATGATTTGTTAGGGCGGGTCCGGGATGCGGCGATGCTGCCGATTGCGACCCTGTTTGCCCCGCTGGCGCGCATGGTGCGGGAGTTGGGCCGGGAGCTGGGCAAGCAGGTAGATTTCTCCCTGACCGGTGAGACCATCGAAGTTGACCGCCGGGTGCTGGAAGAGATGAAAG
>WFRP01000206.1 GCA_015486505.1 Pseudomonadota bacterium
ACCAGGGCGGTCGCGCCCATACTGCCCAAAAGACTGTCTTTCATGATCGTAAAGATTTTTTCCAGGTCGATACTGCCGCTCATCAGGCCGTCGGCGGTATCGGCAATACCGTCGAGGTGAAAACCGCCGGTCAGCAAAAAATGAAGGAGAAGAGTCAGGGCGGCCGTGATTGCCGGTGTCAGGAAAAGTTTGAAAAAAAACCCGCCGGCAAAAAGGATAAGCCCAAGCAGCAGTCCGACCATTGTGAACCAGGCCTGAGTCTGGCCCAGGGTTTCTTCCTCAACTTCGGAGTTGAAAGAGCCCGCCGGTAAAGTCGTCAAAAAGGAGAGCGCTAAACGAATTTGGGTGATAATTGAGTTCAATGTCTAATGATAATTACAGGTTGTTTATGAGTTTGTTATGGGTTAATGATTGAGCTGGTTATTGAGCCGGTTATTTCAATTTCTGCGGCAGGCCCCAGACTGTAAAATAGACTTCCTGACAGGCCGCTGCCAGGCGCTGATTTGCAAACCCGGAAAGATCACGAAACCGGCGGCTTACTGGGTGTTCCGGAACCAGCCCGAGCCCGACTTCATTAGTTACCAGAATAATTGTTGCCGGGATACGGTTTACGGCGGCGGCCAGTTGGTCGACTGTTGACAAAATCCGGGCGTCACTGTCACCCCGGCCCATAAGGTTTGAGAGCCACAGGGTCAGACAGTCAACCAGAATTATATCAAATTCGGAACCTGTCGCCTGCAGGGCGGCGTTAAGTTCCAGCGGTTCCTCAATGGTTTTATGCCAGTTTGCGCCCCGCGCGGCCTGATGCTGGGCGATGCGTTTCTCCATCTCGGCATCCAGCGCTTCGGCGGTTGCGAGATAGGCCCGGCGGCCCGGCAGATTTTCCGCCATTTTCTGGGCAAAATCGCTTTTGCCGCTGCGCACGCCGCCGCCGATTAAAACTGATGCAACTGGATTTTTTGTCATAAGGCTTCCTGATAATAAGCAGCAAGTAACTATTCAGCCAAATTTTACCCCCCACCTTCTGGAGGGGGCGGGGGTGGTTTTTCGTAAGCGGTTGCGGAAACGATTTCGTTGTTTTTCCCAGCGAGCGGGAGCCCATTAGTACCTTACAGGTTATTTTCTTGTTTTAAAACAAGAAAATGTTCTGATAAGAGCACTTATTTGCGACCAGCGGAAGTGCCCCTGGGTGCGGGCCGCAAGGCCCTGTTTGGGTTGCGGGATTTGTTCCCGCATTAGTACCTTACAGGTTATTTTCTGCACCAAAAAACAAATAAGGTCGATTGACGCGATTATGAAAAAACAACTCCGCCTGCCGGCCGCCTTGAGTGATGCCGGAGCCCTTTTTGCCTTTAAATCCGCAACCACAATCTTTAACGCGCTGCCGGCCGCGGATGCCTATAAACTTGGCGCGCGGCTGTCGCGCCTCTGGCTGCTACTGGATCGCCGGCACCGCCGGGTCATTGAAAAAAATCTGGCTCTGGCCTTGCAACTTGAACCCGGCACTCCGGCGGCATTAGAGTTGCAGGCTGGAATAAGTCAAAATTTAGGCTACAACCTCTGCGAACTGTTTCTCCTGCAAAATCCCGCCTACCGCGAACTGCTGCAAAAAAATTTACAGATCACCGGCCTTAATAATCTAAACCCGATTTTAGCGAAAAATTCGGGGGCGATTATTGTCGGGGCCCATTTCGGCAACTGGGAACTGGCGGGTTTCTTGAGTAAAGTTATAAAAAAGCCGATAACCGGCATCGCCAAGCCGATAAAGAATAAACCCCGCCTCTACGGGGCCATTGAAAAAACCCGGCGGGAAGTCGGCCTCCAGACGGTTGCTAAAACCGGCAGCGCCAAAACTCTGGTCAGGATTCTGAAAAAAGGCGGGATTGTGGCGCTGCTTGCCGACCAGCGGGCGCGGCGGCGTTATCGTATCTGGTCCCCGTTTTTCGGGCATCAGGTGGCCACCATTCCCTCACCGGCGGTACTCGCCCGACTCAGCGGCAGCCCGATACTGCCGGCTTTCCTCTCCCGGATTCGGCCCCTGCACCACCAGCTTGTAATTGAAAAACCGCTATTCGTCCCCGAAACCGGCAGCAGCCGTAAAGTTATAGCCGATTATACCGAGCGGATAAATAAAATCCTTGAGCAACAGATCCGTCGCTACCCGGCCCAGTGGTTCTGGCCCCACGACCGCTGGCGCAAGATTAAACCGGTCAACTCCGATTAAGCCACCAGCCGCAGCGATAGCCAAGCCGCCGCCAGAACTGACATCTCCGCAACTCCTGATAAAGCCAAAGATAAAACTTGATCCCGGGCGCATAAGCAATTAAAAAGGCGGCCCGGTCTGAATCTAAAAGATATCCGCCGCGACTTTTGTATTTCTCCAGGGAGCGCAGGAAACGCCGCAGGTTGGCAAGCCTGAGCCGCCGAGAAAGTGCTTCAGCAAAAATCCGGGACTTGTCAAAATCGATTAAGCAGGGATCTCCCGCCGCGTCCACCAGGATATTTTTAACCTGCATATCCGTATAATAAATCCCGTGTTTATGCAGTTTTTCAAGATATTTCCCCAACTTGAAGAAAATCCGCAAGCGCGTGGCACCTGATGCCGATTGCAGAAATTCCGGCAGGGTCTGACAATCCGCAAGTTTTTCCGTGACAAAATAACCCCGGACAAAAACCGGCCGCCGCTTTTTTTTAACAACTATCACGGCCACCGCTTCCGGAACCGGAAGCCCGATTCGCGCAGCCTGTTGATGGATTGCAAGTTCAGCCAGAAACCGTTTTCGCGAAAAGAACCGGGCCCCGCTTAAAAAACGCCAAATACCGCCATGCCGATACTGGCGCACCGCTATCGGAGTCGCGACCCTGTGATCATTAAAAAAAAATATCCCGCCCCGACCGGCCCGGCCCGCAGCCTCATCCCGCCCGACTCCAAGCAAAAGATCGGCAGCAATCTCCGGCCAGGCAAACAGATTTTTCGCTGATTTTATTTCTGATTTTAAGGTATGGACAAAAACTGAATATTCATCCAGAGTGAAGGTTTGCTGAGGAATTTCCCCGTCCGGCTGCGGCTTCTTATGCGGATTCATTAGCCCAGGGGTCTTTAAGTTCCGCCGATACCAGCGGTTTAATCGTTTTAATATTTTCCACCCCGGTAATCTGGCGTAGAAAATCGACAATCAGACTTAAATCCAGCACCGCAATCTCTTCCGGCGTCAAGCCCTGACAATCAAGCTGGCCCCCGGCAACCTGATTATGCCCACCGGCAGTGCCGCCGTTTTTTTCCAGCAGTTCACGCACAACCTTACCGGCCTGCGAGCGATGATCCGCCGCCCGTAACGAGAGAATGATTTTGCCGTCGTAAAACGCGGTAACGATAGCCCAGCTCATCCGCTCATGCAGCAACAGAAAATCGGCGACCTCGGCAACCACATCGGGGTTTTCAATCGGCCCCAGACGCGAGCCGATCACCTGACGATAGACAAAAGCATTGTCAATCGCAGTCCGGGTATGAATGAAATGCTCCCGGGGCCGGCGGCTGAACTCAATCTGCGACAACCGGCGCATATTCACCAAGGGAATTAATTCATTATAAACCCGCCGGTCCTGCTGGCTCGCTTCACGCCCGAGATGCTGGGTTTCGGAACTGATACCATAAACCAGAGCCGTCGCCATCGCGGCTGAAATCGAGACTTCAAGACACTGCATATATTCAGTCACAATCGTGGTGCAGGAGCCGTAACCGGTACGGATATCGACAAACGGGGTCGCGCGCAAAAGCGCCCTGGTGGATTTTTTCCGCGGATGATGATCAATCACAATTGCCGGCACCTTATCCTCCGGCAGAACATTATTACCGGCATTCGGCTGCGTATCAACCAGAGCGTAAGCCACGTTATCACGCCCGCGCACCCGGGCAAAAGGCACGACTTTGTAAGGCAGAAAACGCATCATCGTCCGATTCTCGGAACGACCGACAATGCCGCCGTAGGCGATCTGAACCCGACAATCCGGATCAAGCGCGTTAATTACGGCCGCCAGGCCGCAAGCCGAGGCAAAGGCATCCGGGTCGGGGTTGTTATGGGTCAGGATTACCAGGCGTGAATTTCCATCCAGGGCACCCAACAGGCGCTGACCGAGATCCGCGATCAGTTCATCGTCACAATTATCCATCAGTTGCGCGCTCTCATCAATAAGTTGTCTAATGCGGGAACAGATCCCGCAACCCAATCGGGCCTTCTCGGCCCGCAAATAAGTACTCTTATCAGAACATTTTCTGATTATTAAATCTTGTTTTTTGGTGCAGAAAATAACCTGTAAGGTACTAATGCGGGAACAATCCCCGCAACCCAAAAGAAAGTTACTGGCCCGCAAATAAGTACTCTTATCAGAACATTTTCTTGTTTTACAGTTGGAAAAACTGTCGAAAAAAACAAGAAAATAACCTGTAAGGCACTAAATTGGACAAACCCGGGTTACCCCTCCAAAGTCGTTCCATAACACATTAAAGCCCAAACTATCAAGAGCGAAACCTCCGAAACCGAAACTGCCTTTGGCAACAACATAACGACCCCGCTAAATATCCTTGAAATTATTTACATTAGTTGCTATACCCCGCTCAAGACAACACCACAATCCGGGAAGCGGAAACTTTTATTTAGATTATTTCATAACACCCTTAAATAACAGGGATTATCATAATTTTGCAAACTGGACAGATCACAGAACGACTCGGTCGGATTGAAGATATTCCACCATTGCCGGCTATGGCGAGCAGGATTATCGACACCTGTTTTGATGACAGGGCCGATTTTCACCAGATGGCCGACCTCATCAAAGAGGACCCGGTGTTGACCGCCCGGATCCTGACCATGATTAATTCCCCGGCTTTTGCCCTGACAACCTCGGTCAAGGATTTAAGCCATGCCATCTCGCTTCTCGGCAAAAATCAGGTGCGCAATCTCGCCTTGAGCGTCGCGATTTTTGACACCTTCAGCGCCACCGGCAAAAAACGTGAGCAGGAACTCGCCGCCTTCCGGCAGCATTGCCTCGCCTGCGCCCATACCTGCGAAGAACTCGCCAAAGAACTCAACTATCCCTTGCCGGAAGAGGCTTTTATCGCCGGCCTGCTCCATGACGTTGGTAAACTTTTAGCTTATCATCAACTGGAAAAAGAGTATAAACGGTTTCTTGACCGACTCAGAGAATTTACCGATGAAGACCAGGCGCAATGGCCGCAGCTGGATCTGGAAAAAGAGATCCTCGGTGCCCCCCATCATCTGCTCGGCAAATGGGCCGCCAAAGCCTGGAATTTTCCCGCGCCGATCGTTGAAGCGATCTGGCTCCACCACCAGCCCCCGGCCACGTCCCGGGGAAAAATCCCGCCGCTGCCGCTGCTGGTCCGCCTGGCCGATGCCCTCTGCAACCTCTACAATCTCGGCTCAAGCTATTTTATCAACCACAAATTGGACTTTTCGACGTCGGCCCCTTACGCCCGCACCTTTGAATCGCTAAAAACTTTTTTCCGGCTCGACCCGGAAACCCTGCTTGACATCTACCATACCGCGGATAATCGGCTGCATAAGTTCGGCCACAGCCTGGAGACCGTTGACAATGAGCTCTATTTTGCCGCTATTCACCGGGCGAACCGCGAACTCGGCCGCCTCAATCTCGAAAGAGAACAGACCCTGGCCGAGCTGGGGTTGAAAAATCGTCTGCTTGAGGGGCTTACCGCCATCAGCCGGCGGCTCGATGAACTCCAGCACCGAACCGTTTTAATTGACGAAATCGTCATCCAGACCTTAAACTTATGTCAAAGCCGGCAACAATTCGCCTTCTGCGGCTTAAGCCCAACCGCAACCAGTCCCGCCAGTTGGCGCGGCCGTTGCGGGACACAGAAATTCTCGGACAAGGAGTTGCTGTCTCCTGAAACCATCAGCGACAGCGCCTCTCCCAAACAAGCCCGGATTCTGGCTACCTTGAAACGCTTAATCCAGAAAAAATCTGCCGCTCTGCTGCGTAACCACCGGATCACGCCGCTGAAAGAACATCCGACAATCCTGGTGGTGCCGATTTGCGACAATGACAATCAGCAGACTATCGACCCGATAATTCACGGTCAGCTATTCATCGACTGCCTGCAACTCGGCCGTTGCGGGATCGGCAAAAGCACCTTGTTAAATACCCTGACCCGTTTTGCGGCCGGAATCAGCGAACTGATTAAACGCTATGAAATGAATGAGCAACTCACCGACCAGGCCGAAACGCTCGCCGAATTAAACCGCCGCAGTGAGGAGATGTATCACGATCTGCTGCAGTCCCATCGGCTGGCCACCGTCGGCCGTCTGGCGGCTGGAGCGGCTCATGAAATCAATAATCCTCTAACCGTAATTTCGGGACAACTGCAGATCTTGAAAGCCAAAGCCGAAAACAACGGCGCGAAAGATGACGGCAATATTGAACGCTTCAACCGAATGCTCGACAAGGTTGAAAAAATCTCGCGCATCACCCGGGATCTTCTGGCTTATGGCCGGCCGCAGAAGGCGCAGGCCAGACCAATTGCCCTGAAAGATGTTATCACTCAGGCCGTGGACGCTGTCAGCCATCGCCGGGGATTTAAGAATATCGAATTTTCAATCAATATCCCCGAAGATCTCCCGAATTTGCTGGTGGACCCGCAGCAGCTGGGCCAGGTCTTTATTAATTTGCTGATTAACGCCCAACTGGCAATGCCGGAAAGCGGCTCCATCGGCATCAGTGCCGGCGTCAGCCTTAAACGAAAATGCGTAAAAATTAATTTGAGCGATACCGGCTGCGGCATCGCTCCGGAACATCTGCCGACAATTTTCGACCCTTTCTTCACCACCCGCGGCCCGGATAAGGGCACCGGTTTAGGCCTTTCCATCGTCCACAGACTGGTTGAAACCAACGGCGGCGTCATTGAAGTCCACAGTACCCTGAATAAAGGTACAACCTTTACAATTTTTCTGCCGATGGCTTAAAAAATTGCCACCGCCTCCACTTCCTTAAAGATAATGACCAAGCAGCAACCAACTCCGGCCGCGATTCTGAAACAATATTGGGGCCATAGCGGTTTTCTTCCGCTACAGAAAGAGGCGATTGACGCGGTTCTCAAGGCTCAGGATTCACTGCTGGTACTCCCGACCGGCGGCGGCAAATCAGCCTGTTTTCAGGTTCCGGCCATCACTATAAATTGCCTGGCGCTGGTAATTTCGCCCCTGATTGCCTTAATGAAAGACCAGGTTGACGCGCTTAAGCTCAACGGCGTTGCCGCGGCTTTTATCAACAGCTCGATGACCGCCGCGGAAAAACTTCAGGTCACCAACCAACTTAAGGCCCGGGCATTAAATCTGCTCTATATCTCGCCGGAAAAGCTCGCCCAGGAGAGAAGCTTAAACTTCTTACAAACCCTGCGCATCGGCTTTATCGCCATCGATGAGGCCCATTGTATCAGCCAGTGGGGCCATGATTTTCGCCCCGAATACCGTCAGCTCAAAGAACTGCGCCGCCACTTTCCCGACATTTCGATTCACGCCTACACCGCGACCGCGACCCCGGAAGTGCAAAGAGATATCGCGGTTCAACTTGACCTGGAAAACCCGGTTTTTTTAATCGGCTCTTTCGACCGCCCCAACCTTACTTATCGGGTACGGCGTAAAAGCAGCCGGCATTTTGCCCAGATTATGGAAGTAGTCAGGCGCCATCAGCAGGAATCGGGCATTATTTACTGTCAAAGCCGCCGTGAAGTTGAAATTATTGCCGGGCGTTTAACTGAGGAAAACCTTGCGGTCTGGCCCTATCACGCCGGTATGGCCGATCATGAACGCAAAAGAAATCAGGAAGCGTTCATCAATCATGAATCCGGGATTATGGTGGCGACCATTGCCTTCGGCATGGGGGTTGACAAATCCAATATCCGCTTCGTTATCCACAGCGGCCTGCCCAAAGCTCTGGAAAATTATCAACAGGAAAGCGGCCGGGCCGGACGTGACGGCCTGCCGGCGGAATGTCTGCTTTTTCACAACAATGCCGATCTGCTCCGCTGGCAGCGCGCCCTGAATGAAGCGGAAAGCAGCGGCAACACCACCGGCATTGCAGGGGCCGCCCGCTCCCTGAAAGCGATGAGTGATTACGCCCATGGGGTTAAGTGCCGGCATCAGACCCTGGTTAATTATTTCGGCCAGACCCTGCCGGATAAACCCTGCGGCCATTGCGACATCTGCCTTGACGAAATGCCGCGGATTGCAGAGCCATTGATCTGCGCCCAGAAAATCCTCTCCAGCATTGTCCGTCAAGGCGAAAATTTCGGTCTTAATTACAGTGCCCAGGTACTTAAAGGCTCACAGGAACAACGAATCAGGGCCAACCGCCACGAACAACTCTCAACCTGGGGAATCCTGAAAAACGAATCCCTGGAACAGATTAAAAACTGGATCGATCAACTCATCAGCCAGGATTTTATCCGCCGCGAAGGTGAATACCAGATCCTTTCCGTAAGCCCGGCCGGCCGCCGCCTGCTGCGCGGTGAAATTACGCCGATTCTGATCCGGGTTGAATCTGATTCCGGTTCACAGGCTCCGGTTAAAACCGACACCACATTAACCACGATTGAGCTTGAACTTTTCAACGATCTGCGCGCTCTGCGCCACGAGCTGGCGACAGACCGAAAGGTTCCGCCCTACGTTATCTTCAGTGATGCGGCGCTTAATGATATGGCCCGGCGACGACCGGTTGATCCTGCGACATTTAACCTGGTAAAGGGTGTCGGTGAAACCAAGCTTAAGGATTTCGGCAGGCTCTTTACGGAACGTATCCACAAGTTCTGCGCGGAGCGCGAATTGTCCGTAAACTATCCACTTGCGCAAAAAGCCGAGCGTAAACGCAAGCCCCGCGACAAAAATCATTTAAGTGAATCCGAGGTCAAAGCATTTGCCTGTTTTGCCGCCGGGCTTTCAATCAAAGAGACTGCGGCTAAACTGAATCGGGCCTTATCAACCACCAGCTCCTACATGATGACCTATATCCGCCACCATAATATCAGCGATCCCGCACCCTGGGTTGAGACAACCGTCATTCAGGAAATCAATGAAACAGTTTCCGAGCTTGAAAAAGATCCGGAGTGGGGCGGCCGCTTGAAACCGATATTTGTCAAACTGGGAGAACGAATCCCTTACGATAAGATCAGAATTGTGCTCGCCTGCCGCCGGGAACAGGTGAAAAAATGAGTCGATATATTGCCATAGATGATAAAATAATCCCTGAAACCAAAGCTTGCATATCACCTTTAAACCCGGGTTTTCTTTTTGGTGAGGGTCTGTTTGAAACCATCAGAGCCGATAGCGGCAAACCTTTCCTCCTGCCGGAGCACCTTGAACGGATGCGGAAAGGCCTGAAAACTCTGGGCCTTGAACAACCCGCCGATTTTGACAAAACGGCAACCATAATTTCAAATCTGTTAGAGATAAACCAACTCAACCGGGCCGTAGCCGTTATCAAATTAATCTGCAGTCAGCCCTCAAATGTAAACCCGGACGCAAAACCTGAAACCTGCCTGATCATAAAAGCTGACAAACTTGATTTATCCGCAATTAAAATTCGGCAGCAGGGTCTTGGCGCGCAAATCCTCCCCTGGCGGCGGGATAGCCGCAACCCTTTACTGGCGCTTAAAAGTCTGAACTACCTGGAGAATCGTTACGCTTTGCGGAGCGTAAAACAGCAGGGCTTTACTGAAGGGATATTCTTGAATCAAGCGGGAGAACTTTGTGAAGGCACCTTTTCCAATCTCTTTCTCATTCGCGCAAACCGCCTGCTGACGCCCCCTTTAACCGCCGGAATTCTCCCCGGCATCACCCGGGCGTTTATTTTGAAAAACGCGCCGGCGGCGGGCATCGAAGTCTGGGAAACCCCGCTTTTTCCCGATGATCTCAAAACCTGCGCCGGCGCTTTTCTCACCAGTTCGCTTATGCGCCTGGCACCCCTGCTTGAGTTAGGGCAGAACCGCTTTGCCCTCAAAGAAACCGCGGCCTTACGCGAAACCATAATGGATTTTTTCAACCTTACGATCCGTTAATCTATAACTCAACTTTCTTAAGTCTGATGCCCTCGTAAAAATTCCGAAAAATAATTGTAACTATTCAGCCGAATCCGGGGTCGGGCGCGGTTTTTCTTTGCGTCTTGGCGCCTTTGCGGGAAACAAAAAACAGTCATCCCGCAAAGACATTTTCAAACCGAACGCCAAATACCCATAAGTCAAGCCTGACCCCGGTTGTGGTTGGTAAAAAAAAAGGCAGCGGGTTTAAGCGCTGCCTGGGGATAAATTTTAGCGGCTATTTCCGCCAGAAAGGAATCGGGGCCTTGTCAAAGGATGGATCGTGATGAGCATCTTTGCTTGCGGCCGCGGGCGAAGTCGTTTTGCTTTTGCGCCAGAAGGGGACCGGGGCTTTGCTGAAAGAATCAACGACGGCCGCGGGAGCCTTGGCGGCAGGAGCCGTTTTTTTATTGTTTTTCATTTTCTCCAGCTGTTTTGCCCGGGGATGCTGATAATTGCGCCAGAAGGGGATCGGCGCTTTGGCAAAAGATGAATCTTTAACCGCAGGCTTGGCCGGGGCCGCCTTTTTAACCGCAGGCGCCGGCTGCGCCGGGGCTGAGGCCCGCAAATCTTTCAGTTCAGCTTCCAGGCCGGCAATTACCGCCTGCAGACTTTTAACCTTCTGCTCCAGTTTCTGAATCATGCTCTGACTCTGTTCCACCTGGGTCGCGGCCGCTTTCTGCAGCGGCACCGCCGAGATATAGTAGAGCCAGAAGGCCGCCATAAAAAATAAAATTACAAAAATCGGCAGGATACCGCCGCTGCCGGACTCTTTGGAACTCTGCTTAACCGGTTTATTTGTTGTCATCTCAATTTCACCTTTTTCCCCTTTTAAATTTTGCTCTTTAAGATTTTCTTCCTTAAGCTTACTGTCTTCTTCCACCACTTTTTTTACAACTTTTTTCTCCGCGACTTTCGCGGTTGCTGCGACCGCCGGCAACTCTGGGGCCTTTTCCGTTACGGGTGCCGGTGCCTTTTCCGGCGGCGCTTCAGTAGCCGGTGCGGCTGCTCCGGCTACCGGAGCGGCAGGCTCAGATGCGGTTTTTTCTGACGCTTTCGCATCTTTTAAGCCGCCGGCACTGAAAAAGGCCGCCATTTTTTCCTTGTCGATTTCAGTCGACGCCGGACTTTTAGCCGCCACTTTACCGCGCCCGCCGGCAGTTTGAGCCCGTTTTGCGGTTTTGCCCGCGGAACTGCCGTTTTTAGCAGACTTCGTCTTTTTTGCACTTTTCTTCTCTTTTTTGGTTGTCATCCAAACAACTCCTTATAAACATTCTGATAATCTTCACGAGCCCGGGATGTAGCTCCGAACTCAACAATTGTCTGTTGCCGACTGGAAGCCTGCTGCACCTTGGTATCAATCCGCACCGGCGGCAGCACCAAATCCCCGTAACGCTCAATCAGAGCCGCCAGCACCTCCTTGCTTACGTTAACCCTTTTATCAAAAAAGGTCGGCAGAATGCCGCAGACCTTAACTTTCTTTTCAAAATACTCCTCGATCATCGCCAAATTCTCGAAAACCTGACCGGCGCCGACCATTGCCAGGTAATCCATACTTACCGGCAAGAGTAATTCATCAACAAAAACCAGGGCATTCTGACTTAAAATTGATAAAGAAGGCGAACAATCCAGCAGGACGACGCTGATGTCCGGGATTACTTCTTCGACCCGGGCCAGCGCTCTTTTCAAGGCCTCTTCCCGCCGGGGCCGAGTCACAAGCACGGTTTCACAGGCGGCTACCGTCCGGTCTGAAGGCAGGCAAAAAAGATTTTCCCGGACTTCAATCAGGCATTCAGCCAGAGGCTTGCCGTCAACCAGAAGGTCGTAGAGTGAGTTTTCAGTCTCAATGCCGAAACTTTCAGCAATATTGCCCTGGGCATCAAGATCGACGACCAGAACTTTTTTACCGGCCTGAGCCAGACAATGAGCCAGAGTGATCACCGTGGTCGTTTTACCGGTTCCCCCCTTGAAATTCTGACAGGCAATTCTCCGCACCCTTAAGCAACCTCCGTCCGGATTTTCTTTATCTCCCACGTCAATGCGCCGGACTACTAGCAAATGACCTTTCAAATTGTCAAGTTATTTCATTCCGCCGAAAGCACAGAAATCTTGACGCCTGGCGGAAAAAAGCCGCGTCCGACACAGGATTCGACTGAATATTTACCATTTTCCTTTGACATTTATCAACAATAAATGGTAGCATTCCGCAGTACGTTTAACAATTTCCTCCTAGAGTTCTTTATGACCAAGTCGCCGCAAGCAAAAGAGACCGCCGCGCCGGCGGATAAGTCCGAAAAGCCCAGCTACGAGGAACTCCTTGAAAGAGCTATCCGGGCTGAAGAGAAATGCCTCTTTTACCAGACCCGCCTCGATGAAACTCAGCGCATCGCCCGTATAGGCGACTGGGAATGGGACATTAAAAACCAACATCTTTACTGGTCCAAAGAGACTTACAATCTCTTCGGTCTGAAACCCGGCCCGGAAGACCGGAATAATTATGAAGCATTTATCACCGCTCTGCACCTGCATGACCTTGAACGCGTCACCGAATCAACCAGAAAAGCATTACGGCACCGGGAATTGTACGCCCTTGATTTTCGGATAATCCGGGCCGACAACGGTAAAGAAAGAATTCTTCATTCCCAGGCCGATGTGGTGCGCAGCCCTGACAGTGGCAGACCACTACGGATGATCGGCACCATTCAGGATGTTACCAGTCAGCGCCAATCCCTGCAAAAACTTGAGCTTCTCCAATGCGCTATTAACCAGGCCAACGAAACCATTGTTATTACCGACCGTGACGCCAATATAATCTACGCTAATCCCGCTTTCGAAAGAATCACCGGCTACTCGCTCGAAGAAGTTGTCGGCCAGAACCCCCGCATTCTCCAGAGCGGCAAAACCGAACCTGAAGTTTTCAAAAACATGTGGCAGACGCTGGTCGCGAAAAAGAACTGGCGCGGTTATTTCTACAACAAAAGAAAAAACGGCTCCCTCTACGAAGAGGAGGTCTCAATTTCACCATTGCTTGATAATGAGCGGAAAATCAGCCACTATGTTGCCGTAAAACGGGATGTCAGTAACGAAAATCAGCTCCGCCGCCAGTTGCAGCAGGCCCAGAAGATGGAGGCAATCGGCACCCTGGCCGGTGGTATTGCCCATGATTTCAACAACATCTTAACCATTCTCATCGGCAACCTTGAACTGGTTATGATGTTTGAACTTGAGGAAAACCACCCGGCTATGAAAGGCCTGGACAAAGCTTTGGCGGCCGGGCAACGGGCGAAAGATCTGGTCAACCAGATCCTCACTTTCAGCCACCGGCAGGCTGATGATCTGCAACCCCTGAAAACCACCCCGATCATCAAGGAAGCGGTCAAGTTAATTACGGCATCACTCCCGGCAACCATTGAAATTAACGCGATCATTAACGCCACCAACGACATGGTACTCGCCGCGCCGGGGCCGCTGCATCAGGTTCTGATCAATCTCTGCACCAACGCCACCCACGCTATGCTGAATAAAGGCGGCAAACTCGAGATCAAACTGGCAAACCGCAACCTTGATGAGAGCATCAGCAACCGGATGCCCAGCCTTGAACCCGGAGAATACATCGAGCTTAAGGTCGGCGATACCGGTTCCGGGATTGCCCCGGAAATTGCCGATAAAATCTTCGACCCCTACTTTACCACTAAACCTATCGGCCAGGGTTCGGGCCTGGGCCTGGCCACCGTACAGAGCATTGTCCAAAAACTCGGCGGCGAGATTCTTTTCGAAAGCGAAGTCGGTCGCGGCAGCGAGTTCACCGTACTGCTGCCGGCGCTCGATTACCGGACCAGCATCACCAACTCACTGACGGATATCACCCGCCTGCCGACCGGCAGTGAATCGCTGCTTCTGGTTGATGACGAAAAGGATATCGTAGAGCTTAATCAGCAAACCCTGGAAAAACTCGGTTATTACGTTTCCATCTGCAGCAACGGCGATGCCGCCCTCAAGTTAATCAAACGCAACCTGAATCAATTTGATCTGGTGCTGACGGATATGACCATGCCCGGGATTTCCGGGGTGCAACTGGCCCGGGAAATCGTAAAGCTCAACCCGGAGATAGCAATCATTGTCGGCACCGGTTACAGCGATACTATTGACCGTGAAGAAATTTTGGCAATGGGCATTAAGGAGTTTTACCACAAACCTCTGAGTACGGATCGTCTCATCAGATTGATCCGCAAGGTTCTGGACGAGAAAAATCAATCCGGAAAAAACGATAGCCGACCCCGATCACCGTCCGGGAGAAGCTGACGGCCGACCGTCAGCAACCGTTCTTTCTAGAGCTGATGCATCGTCTGAAAGATGGACATCATATTGTGATTTATCGAGATAATTTAATCAAGCCCTGATTTTTCTGCATAACGATAAGGCTTTGAAATACAATGAGCTACAGACTGACAACCTTGGCTTCAAGCAGGCCGTCAACCTGAAGCAGGGCATCGAGAACTTCCCGGGTGATTTTATTATCAACCGAGACAAAGGAGACCGCTTTACCGCCTTTGATCCGGGAGAGGTTAAAACCGGCGATATTAATTCCGTAGTTGCCCAGGACGGTGCCGACCCCGCCGACAATGCCCGGTTTGTCGATATTCTTGAAGTAGAGATAGGTTCCGGCGGAAACCATCTCCAGACGGAATTGATCAAGCATCAAAATCCGCCCCTGGTCATCACCGAAGACGGTGCCGGCAACCGTCATCTCTTCGACATCGGTTTTAACCTTGACGACGAAAAGATCGTTCATATTGGCAAAACTGCTGTTTTTCGATTCATAGACCGCCAGATTCCGCTCCCGGGCCAGATAGGGGGCATTGATAAACGAGACCGTCTCGGGAACACTGTGCTCCATAAACCCTTTCAGGGCGGCGCTGGTGAAGGGCTGAAAATTGAAGGGTGAATCGAAAACCCGCTCACCGAAATCCTCGATAAATTTACTTCCGACCATAATCATCTCAATCTGCTCGGCCCGGCCGTTAACCACCTGGGCCGTCAGACGGCCCATCGCCTCAGCCAGATCAAAATAATACCGCATCTCGCCCGGCAGCTGGGCCCGCATATAGGGAATATTAACCGCATTTTCATAAGAACGGTCATTCAAGGCATTAACCACCTGCTCGGCGATAATAACCGCGACCCCTTTCTGGCCTTCGGCGGTATTCGCGCCTAAATGCGGGGTGACAAAAACATTATCAAGTTCTAAAAGAGGGTGGTCTCCCAGAGGCTCACGGCTGAAGACATCGACGCCGGCGGCGAAAACCTTACCGCTTTTAACCGCTGTATAAAGATCATCTTCATTAATAATCCCGCCCCGAGCACAATTGACTAAAACCACGCCGTCCTTCATTTTGGCAATCTCGGCCGCGGTTACCAGATTGACGGTTTCCTCGGTTAAAGGCGTGTGCAACGTAATAACATCACCGGCAACCAGCAATTCGTCCAGAGTCTCACACAAGGTTACGCCGTGGGCTTCGGCTTTGGCTTTCTTAACGTAAGGGTCGTAAGCGACAACCCGCATCCCGAAACTTTTGGCCCGCACCGCGACATTGCCGCCGATGCGGCCGAGGCCGACAATCCCTAAAGTCTTGCCGTAGAGCTGAATCCCCATATATTTTTTCCGGTTCCACTCCTTATTTTTCAACGAGATATTAGCCGCCGGAATCTTGCGGCAGGCCGCCAGCATCATTCCGATTGTCAACTCGGTTGCGGCGATCGTGTTCCCGGTCGGGGCATTCATAACGATAATCCCCCTGATACTGGCAGCTTCAATATCAACATTATCAAGGCCGACCCCGGCCCGGCCGATAATTTTCAATCTGCCGGGGTTTTCGATCAGATCGGCAGTCACCGTGGTACCGCTGCGGGTAATGATAGCATCGTAGTCACCGATAATCTTTTTCAGGTCAACGCTGTCGATGCCGACCTTGATATCGACCGTTATTGAAGCATCGGCTTTGAGAATGTCAACCCCTTCCTGAGCTATATTATCAGTAACCAGAACCTTAAAACGCGCCATAGAAAAACTCCTCATCAACGAAAAAACAAGATTGTCTGAAAGTAACTATTCAACCAACTCCGGGAAATAAAATTTAGCTGAATAGTTACGTCCGCATCAGCTCTTTTCGCAACTAGCAGACCGTGAAAAAAAGGGCAAGTTTTTTGCGAAGGATACCGGGCCTTGCAGCTATAAATCAACCTGAAATTCAACGAAGATTAAAAACTTGACGATAAAGCCTCAACCTGCTAAACGGGGGACCTCATTTACACAACCATTAACAACTTTAGGAGGAGATTGTCATGAAGAAAGTTGCAACCCTTATCCTGGCATTGTTGGTTACCTGTATGACGTTCGGCAGCAGTTTCGCCGCGGACACCATCAAGATCGGCTTCAACATTCCCTTAACCGGTGAGATTCCCAAGGTTGGTGAATCCTCAAAGTTTGCCGCGGAAATGCTCAAAGCCGACATCAACGGCCAGGGCGGCTTAAAGGTCGGTGACAAAAAATACAAACTTGTTTTCATCTACGAAGACAATGAATCCAAAGCTGAATCCGCGGTCGCCGTTGCCCAGAAATTAATCGACCGTGACAAGGTTCTGGCAATGATCGGCCCGAACTCCAGTAAACAGGCGGTTCCGGCCGGTGAGATTGCCGACATCAATCATACCGTTATGGTTTCACCTTGGTCCACCAATCCCGATACGACTCTGGATCGCCCTTACGTTTTCCGCGCCGCCTTCCTCGACCCTTTCCAGGGCCCGGTTGCCGTCAATTTCGCCATGAAACAGTTCAAAGCCAAAAAAGCGGCGGTACTCTACTCCCTGGCGAACGACTACAGCAAAGGCCTGGCGGAAATCTTCAAAGCTGATTTTGAGAAAAAAAATGGGAAAGGCTCCGTAGTCGCTTTTGAAAGCTACGGCGACAAAGACCAGGATTTCAGCGCGCAGCTGACTAAAATTATTGCCGCCAAGCCTGATTTCATCTTCCTGCCCAACAACTATAACGAGGTTGCCCTGACGGTTAAACAGGCCCATGATCTGGGCTGGAAAGGCCCGTTTATGGGTTCCGATGCCTGGGGCTCGGCCGAATTAATGAATCTCTGCGGCGACGACTGTATCGGCCAGTTTTTCTCAACCCACTACGCTGCGGCCGGGGCCACAGGCGCGACCAAAGAATTTATTGACCGCTACAATAAAAAATACGGCTATATTCCGGATGATGTTGCCGCTTTGACCTGGGATGCGACCCGGCTCGTCCTCCAGGCGATTCAGGAAGGCGGCAAACTGACCGGCAATCTGCGTAAAGACCGTGAAAATCTGCGTAAATCGATGGCCAATATCAAAAGCTTTGCCGGCATCACCGGTAATATGACTTTTGACGAACAGGGCGACCCGATTAAATGCGCCGTGGTAGTTCGCATTAATGACAAGGGAGAATTTGTTTTCACCGAGTCCGTCTGCCCGGATAACAATTAAACCCATTGAACTTAACGACATCGTGCTTGAAACTTTTTTGCAAAATCTGCTTAACGCCCTGCAGTGGGGCAGTTTTTACTCCCTGATTGCGCTGGGCTACACTCTGGTCTACGGTGTCTTACGCCTGATCAATTTTGCCCACGGCGATATCGTTATGGTCGGGGCCTACATTGCTTTTTACATCTCCGCCGCCCTGCTCGGTAAGTACGGGATGCCCCAGGTCTTGCCGGGCTGGGCGGTTCTGGCTTTAACCATTCCTTTGACCATGGTGCTGACCTCGCTGGTCGGGGTCACGATTGAGCGGGTTGCCTACCGCCCCCTACGCCGTAAAGGGGCCCACCGCCTCTATGTTGTCATCACCGCCCTGATGACCGGCCTGATTCTCGAAAACGGCAATTTGCTGCTCCTGGGCGCGAGCCGGAAAAAATTTCCGGAACTGATCGACAAAGTCATCTATAAAGTCGGGGCCATCTACGTTACCAACCTTAAAGTCGGGGTTATTTTAACCTCTGTTTTAAGTTTTATCGTCCTCCATTTCATTATTACCAAAACCAAGGTCGGCATGGCCATGCGGGCGATATCCTACGATAAGTTTGCGATTCCGCTGATGGGCATCCCGGTTGATACGGTTATCGTTTTCACTTTTGTTCTGGGCTCGGCGATGGCCGGCCTGGCGGGAATCCTGTTTGCCCTCTCCTATCCGATCCTCGATCCCTATATGGGTATGTCGATCGGCTGGAAAGCCTTTATCGCGGCAGTCGTCGGCGGTATCGGCGATATCCGCGGCGCTTTTGTCGGCGGTTTCATCCTCGGCATTATCGAAATCTCGGTGGTTGCGGTTTTCCCGTCATCATACCGGGATCTTATCGCCTTTTCGATACTTTTACTGATTCTGACCATCAAACCGACCGGGCTCTTCGGCGTCCCGCATACGACTAAAATTTAATGAAACGTCTAAGCGTCCCAATCCTGCTGGTTATCCTTTTCTCAATCCTGATGGGATTATCCTATTTCGAGGTAATTGATCTCTATGTCCAGACAGTTATCCTCTTTATGGGCATCAATATCATCACCTCAACCAGCCTTAATCTGGTCAACGGCAACATGGGTGAGTTTTCCTGCGGCCATGCCGGTTTTATCGCGGTCGGGGCTTATGTCTCGTCAATCCTGTCGGTCGCGCTTTTCACCAAAAGCCGGGCCTTCGGCCCCCCGATTCTGCCGCCGGAGCTGGCCGCCTACGGCTTTCCTTTTGTCCTGATCTGCGGCGGCATCGCCTCGGCTCTGACCGGCCTCTTGATTGCCATCCCTTCATTTCGTACCCGGGATGACTATCTTGCGATCATCACGATTGCCGCCAACTATATCATCATCACCGCCATCATTAATATCGACAAAATCGGCGGTGCCCGCGGTTTTATGGGGATGAAACGGGTCATCTTTGCGATGGAGGAGTGCGCTGAAATTCCCTGGATGGTACTCTGGGTCTTTCTCTTTACGGTGCTGACGGTTATAATTATCCGCCGTTACATGAGTTCAACCTACGGTAAGGGGGTTGAAGCCATCCGTCAGGATGAGATTGCCGCCGAGATTATGGGGGTCAACACCAACCGGATAAAGCTGGTCACTTTTATGATCTCATCCGGCCTCGCCGGGATTGCCGGCGGCCTCTATGCGCATACCGTCGGCTACGTCAACCCGAAATCATTTGATCTCTTAAAATCAACCGAAGCTCTGGTTATGGTCTATTTAGGCGGTATGGGCTCGATTACCGGCTCGGTACTCTCGGCGGTGATTTTCACACTGATGCTTGAACTTTTACGACCTTTACAGATTATCAAATGGGTCGCAATTCCGCTGCTTTTGATCATAATCATGCAGTTTCGCCCCGAAGGGATTATGGGCCACCGGGAATTGGGTGATATCTTTCCGAAACTGAAAAAGTTCTATAAGTTTAAATAGATATCGCGTATGCCATTACTTGAAGTAGATAATTTAACCCAGCTTTTCAGTGGCCTTTGCGCCGTTTCCGAATTAAAGCTCAGCCTTGAAGAGCGCGAGTTGGTCGGCCTGATCGGGCCGAACGGCGCCGGGAAAACTACGGTTTTCAATATCGTCAGCGGCTTCTACCAGCCGACTCACGGGGAAATCCGCTTTCAGGGCCGTAAACTCACCGGCTTGAAACCGCATCAGGTCTCAGCCCTGGGCATTGCCCGCACCTTTCAGAATATCCGGCTCTGGAAAGAGATGTCGGTACTCGATAATATTCTGGTCGCCCAGCACTACCATTTAGGCTATGGCCTGGGCGGGCTTTTTTTGCGCACGCCCCGCTATCTGAAACGAGAAAAAGATATCCGCAACCGCGCTTTCGAACTGCTGGAAATCTTCAAGATCGACCAATTCGCCGAAGAGAAACCGACCAATCTGCCTTACGGTATGCAGCGTAAGGTCGAAATCGTCCGCGCTCTCTCGTCCGGGCCGAAATTACTGCTGCTCGACGAGCCCGCAGCCGGCCTGCAGGCCACCGATGTCAGTGAATTAATTACCCTTATTCAGTGGGTCTTCGACCAGTTTGATTTAAGTATCTGGATGATTGAACATCAGATGAAAGTGGTAATGAGTCTCTGTTCGCAGATATCGGTGATTGATTTCGGCAAACTCATCGCCTCCGGCACCCCGGAAGAGATTCAACGTAATCCTGAAGTCATCAAGGCCTATCTGGGTGATGATCAACTGTAAGTTGTAAGCTGTAAGTAGTGAGAAAAATTATGGATAGCTCTGCCGCAACTCCTTTGCTTGAAGTTCGTGATCTGGAAGTCAAATACGGCAATATCACGGCTCTGCACGGCATCAGCTTTACGGTTGCCGAAGGTGAGATTGTCACGTTGATCGGCGCAAACGGGGCCGGGAAAACAACAACTCTGCACAGCATCACCCGGCTGCCGCCGCCGGAAGCGCCCAGGGTTGCGGCCGGAGACATTCTCATCAGCGGGAAATCGATTTTAAAAACCGCAGCCCACGACGTCGTTCGCAACCTTCATTGCGCTCTGGCCCCGGAAGGCCGGCATATCTTCGGCAATCTGACGGTTACCGAAAACCTCAAACTGGCAACCTTCTCCCGGCCGAAAACCGATGATTTTGCTAAAGATTATGATCACGTTTTCGAACTTTTCCCCCGTCTCGCCGAACGTCGTAATCAGCGCAGCGAATCATTGAGCGGCGGCGAACAGCAGATGCTCGCAGTCGGCCGGGCCCTGATGTCGGGCTGTACTTTCCTGATGCTCGATGAGCCCTCAATGGGCCTAGCGCCGCTGTTGATGTACGATATGTTTCGCGCCCTGAAAAAACTCAACGAAGACGGCATGACCATCCTCCTTATCGAACAAAACGCCAAACTCGCCCTCGATTTTGCCCACCGTGGCTATCTGCTTGAAACCGGCGAAATCATCCTCTCCGGCAACGCCGCTGAACTCCTGGAACACCCGGACATCCATAAAGCCTACCTCGGCTGAAAATTAAGCGCTATTTACCGGAAAAAGTGGTCGCACATCGACTATTTAACCAATCTGGTAGCCGGAAAAGCGGCATCCCGATGGGATCACTCTATCCAGCGACGCATCACCAGGGCTCGCTTTCCCCTCTTAAGACCCTTGAACAATTTAGTTGAATTAATCGGGAATTAAGGAATTAATCGAGGAATTAATCGGCAAATTAATCGGCAAAATAATCGGCAAATTAATCGGGGTCAGACCCCGTTTTTGCAGGGGCACTTCCGATGGTCGCAAATAAGTACTTTTATCAGAACATTTTCTTGTTTTTACAGTTGAAAAAAGCTGTCGAAAAAAACAAGAAAATAACCTGTAAGGTTACTAATGCGGGAACAAATCCCGCAACCCAAACAGGGCCTTTTCGGCCCGCACCCAGGGGCACTTCCGATGGTCGCAAATAAGTACTCTTATCAGAACATTTTCTGATTATTAAATCTTGTTTTTTGGTGCAGAAAATGACCTGTAAGGTACTAATGCGGGAACAGCTCCCGCAACCCAAACGGAGCCTTGCGGCCCGCAAATAAGTACTCTTATCAGAACATTTTCTTGTTTTTTCAAACCGAAAATAACCTGTAAGGTACTAAGAGAGTTTGCGATAGGTACGTCTGTCTGCAAGCGTCAGGTTGGCGGCTTCATCTTTAAGCCTATCAGCTAACCATACTTTGATTATAGATTGGCGAGTCACTCCAACCCTTCTTGCGGCTTTGTCTAAAGAGTCAATAATCCAAACCGGAAAATCCACATTAACCCTTTTTTGAGTTTGGTTAGAGCGTTTTAGAGTTGATAAATCCAGATCTTCAATAATATCAACCTTGTTATCATCAAATTTTTTATCAAAATCTTTAGCTTTCATAAAGGGCTACCTCCGTTTTACGAGAACGTCTTACCGAGATAATTCTAATATTTTCACCACGATAAGTTATTACTGATGACCAATGATTTTTGTTGATACGACCAATTATCAAGAAGCGAGGTTCTTGGTCTGATTTAGCTCGAACCTCGACAATATCAGGGTCTTGCCAAAGAGCCTGGGCTTCAACAAAATCAATACCATGCTTATCAAAATTAGACATACTCTTGTGTTGGTCAAACTCAAAACTGTACATTATCTAAAAATATACCATAATTACTCACATTGCAAGATTTACTTTGTCGGCCCCTTTTTTGTGTAAGTCAAATTAATCAGTGGGTGCCCCCCGCTTTAATACACTCTGCAGAATCCAGCTGCCGGACAGTAAAATAAATGCTACCAGATAGTTTCTATGGAATAGATGGCTATTTTTTTATCAGCGGAGAGGAGTGAAAAAAACGAAAAAAAACGGGACAGATCTATTTTCTGTTTTAATTTTCAAGTTAAAACTTCTCGGTATCAATTTACCACATAGTAACCGCCAGTTTTCGGTGCCCCCTTAAAATTAACTTTTCTTTCATCGCGTAGTTACTTGATCCAGCGTTCAAGCGTTTTAATGGGAACGTGAAGTTGTTGCGATAATACTGTTAATTCAGGCGAAAGCAAGGCTTGCACAACTTCTCCGATATTCGCAACTGTGACACCCGAAGAATGTGGATAAGCTTCCGGTACCGGAGCCACGATCCAGGTATGTTCCGGCTGCAGCAACTCCAGGGTTGCGGGAAAACCGCGCGATACCCGGGGGGACATCGAAGCCTTAAATTCGAAAGCGAGCCGCTGTCGGCCCCGTTCTAAAATGAGATCTATCTCTTCACCGGATGAGGTCCGGTAATAATATGGCCTCCAATCCGGCATCACCGCCAGAATCTGCTCCAGGCACCAGCCTTCCCACGATGCTCCCGCAACCGGATGCCCTAAAAGGTCATCAACATTTCTTATTTCCAGTAATGCATGCAGAATACCGCTGTCTCTTATGTAAATTTTCGGACTTTTCACCAAACGTTTTTTCAGATTGGCCGCCAACGGTAAAAGGGTGCGTACCATATAGGTTTGCGTCATAATATCCAAATATTTGCGAACCGTTGGGTGCGTCACCCCCAAAGACTGCCCCAGTTTTGACGCATTGAAAACCTGGCCGTGGTAATGTGCCAACATGCTCCAGAAACGCCGCATAGTCACGGCCGGGATGGAAAAACCAAATTGAGGTATGTCGCGCTCAAGAAAAGTGCGGATGAAATCTGTACGCCAGGTCAAGCTAACGGTTTCATCCCCGGCCAATACAGATTCAGGGAAACCGCCGCGGGTCCAGATTAAAGATAGATCAGAGACACCAAAAGAATCCGCCGCCATTAATTCAGCGAAGGTAAAAGGTGTCAATTCGAGAAAATGAACCCGCCCGGCTAAAGTTTCAGAGCTTTGCCGGATAAGTTCGGGTGAAGCCGAACCCAAAACCAGAAATTTCCCCGGCCGCCGATCTGCATCCACCATCACCCTGAGCAAGGGGAAAAGCTCCGGCACTCTCTGAATCTCATCGATACATATTAATTTTTCCTTCTGCATCTGAAAGAAAAATTCAGCATCATCTAACTTTCTTAAATCAGAGGGTTTTTCCAGATCGAGAAAGACTACATTGGGGATTTTTCCCGCGACCTGACGTGCAAGTGTCGACTTGCCACATTGTCGGGGCCCGACAAGTGAGGTCACGGGGAAATTAACCAGCGACCAACTTAATTTTGCAGATAAAGATCTCTCAATATAAGTTTGTAAATTGTAACTCATACTTTCCATTTACAAACATAATAAAATATTGTCAAGAGATGATTCGGATTTAATCGGGAAAATTTTACCACTTGTTGACAATCACTCACTTTTATCATAGCGCATCTGACAGATTTGTTCCGACAAGATCTCCCCTGTGTTAGTACCTTACTGGTTATTTTCGGTTTGAAAAAACAAGAAAATGTTCTGATAAGAGTACTTATTTGCGCCCAACGGATTGCCCTTGGGGTGCGACCAGCGGATTGCCCCTGGGTACGGGCCGCAAGGCCCCGTTTGGGTTGCGGGATTTATTCCCGCATTAGGGTCGTTGTCACCAGAAACAAACAGCGGTTTTAGTTGCCGCGCAGCTTAAAACTTACAGCTTACAGCTTAAAACTTACAGCTTAAAGCTCCCGCACTTCCTCCCATTCAAAATCGGTAATATTTTTCGCTTTGGAATCAAAACTGATACCGATGATAAAAACACGGCGTTTACCGTCCAGATATTTTTCATAATAGCCTTTTTCCCGAATCTTCTCCAGGGCTTTGCCCGGCTGATCAACTTTGAACTCAATCACAAAAACCTTATCCGGCAGGATTATCGTTAAATCGACCCGGCCCTTGCTGCTGGTATCTTCGGCAATCAGCGGCAGGCCAAGGGAAGCTAAGTAGGCATAGACTACTGAGGCGTAATAACCTTCGTACTGTTCGATAATTTTGTTGGCATAATTTTGATAGGGAATGCCGGCGAACAGGGAATGCAGAGTCTTTTTGAATATTTCCAGCTTGCCG
>WFRP01000207.1 GCA_015486505.1 Pseudomonadota bacterium
GCAGCTGGCGGATGCCCCAGGGGGCCAGCCAGGCGCTCATCAAAAGAGTAAGCAGAGTGCAGACAACCGCCAGTTGCAGCACCGGTTTTGCCAGATTATACGGAGAGATCCCGGCCGCCTGCAAAGCGGTTATTTCACCATCGCCAACCATCCGGCCAACGCCGGCCAGGATCGCGAAAAAAAAAGAGATCGGCAAAGCCATAGTCAACATCTGCGGCACCATGGCCAGAACCATACGCGCGACATCCCAAACCCGGACGCCGTCAGAGACCACCATATTGACAATTTTAAAAAGCTGACCCAGCAACAGGATAAAAACCACAACCATCAGGGCATAAAAAAACGGGACCAGGATCTCGCGCAGCAGATAACGGTTAATTATTGACATAATAATATAAAAAATTTAAACTGTTCAAGTTTTAATCGCGCAAATACACTTGGTAAATCTAACATAAAAGATTGTAAAAACGAAGGTTTTTTATTAATGAAAATACTATTGGTTGAAGATGAACCTGAGCTTCTTTCCCAACTGGAGAAGCTGCTCAGCGAACAGCGTTACCTGCTCGACTGTGTCGCTGACGGCAAAAGTGCACTTGACCGGATATTTTCCGAAAGTTACGACCTGATAATCCTCGACATCATGCTGCCGCAGGTTGACGGGCTGACCATTCTCAAAGAGATGCGTCAGGCCAAAATAACGACTCCGGTGCTCCTGCTGACTGCCAAAACTTCAGTTGACGATCGGGTCAAAGGACTTGACTGTGGGGCTGATGACTATCTCGGCAAACCTTTTTCGCTGGCGGAACTACTTGCCCGGATCCGCTCGCTGCTCCGACGTCCGGGCCGTGAATGCGAGCCCGAACTTACTGCCGGCAGTATCACATTAAATACAATTAGTCGGGTGGTAACCCGGGCCGGTGAAAATCTTGAACTGACGCCGAAAGAGTTTTCCCTGCTGGAATTTCTGCTCTATAATAAAAACCGCCCGGTTTCGCGTATCACTCTGGCCGAACATGTCTGGGGCGACGATTTCGACCCGTTTACGATGTCAAATACCATTGATGTCCATATCAAAAATCTACGCCATAAAATTGATCCGGCCGGAACCGAACAATCTTTGATTAAAACAGTACGCGGAATCGGGTTCATGATCAGCGGCGAGTATTAATTTCACCAAAAAAGGTTTTTTCATGAAAATTCGTACCAAGATCACTCTCTGGATCACCGGAGCCGGCGTGCTTGTGAGCCTGATATTCTCCCTGATTGTTTTTTATGAAATGTCGGAACAGGTCTACCGTCAATTGGATGTGGAACTCAAAGTCACTATCCGTAACGTCTTTACAGTTGTCCGTAATCGGGAAAAAGAAGCCCACCAGAAAACCCCGCAGATGAATGATTATTTTGTCGACAGTCATCATTACTGGATCCGGGTCTGGCGTGATAAGCAGCTGGTCTATGCGTCGCAACTCGCCCGTATGATCGAATTGCCGGTCGATTTCAGTAAAAAGAAAGACACTGTCAGCACTATTATTCCGGTAACAACCATCGACCTGCATCAAGACAGCCGAAACGAAGTCACATTCCGCGTCCGCCGGGCTCTGGTTTCAGCCAGTCAGGCACCGCCTGGTTATCGGATTCAGGCGGCAATTCCGATGGAGAAACTTGACGAAGAGATTGAGGAAGTCGCGCTGATCATTATTTTCGGGCTCACACTTTCCTGCCTGCTGCTGCTCGGGATTAGCTTTTTTCTCGCCGGCCGCATCCTTAAACCAATCCGTGAAATCACCACTCTGTCCCAGGAAATAAACAGCAAGGATCTTGCCGCCAGAATCCCTCTGGGCACCAACCACGACGAACTTTATGAGCTTGCTTTCGCTCTCAATCAGATGCTTGACCGGCTCCAGTATTCATTCGCGCGCCAGAAAGAATTTATTGCCAATGCCGCCCATGAATTAAATACTCCGATTGCCAACCTGCGGATTTTCACGGAACAGGCGATCGACAATCCGGAGCTACCGGAAAACTTTCGCGATGATCTGATGCGCCAGCACGAAATTCTCCAACGCTCCGGCCGGCTGTTGCGCAATCTGATGATCCTTGCAACCCTTGAGCTGAAACAGACACTCAACCCTGAACATTTCGATTTCAAGGCCTTAATCGTCTCCGTCATCGCTGACTTTCAGCTACTTCTCGAGCTCAAAAAAATCCCGCTGCGTTCATCACTGCCGGAGTCTCTAACCCTGTACGGCGACCAGGAACAGTTACGCCGGGTAGTAGTCAACCTGCTGGAAAATGCGATCAAATACAATAGCGGCAGTGCTGAAATCACGATTGAATTGAAAAAGACCGGCCCTACAGTTTCCCTGGAAATCAGTAACGGCAGCCCCGCCCTCCCGGAAGCTGAGCTTAAACTGGTTTTTGAACAATTCCACCGGGTTGAGAAATCCCGTTCCCAGGAATTCGGCGGTTGCGGCCTCGGCCTGACAATCGTCAGAGAGATTGTCAATTTAC
>WFRP01000208.1 GCA_015486505.1 Pseudomonadota bacterium
GCTTCGGTTGAACCGTAACCTTCATAGAGTTTAACCCCGGGAATCAGTTTCATAATCGCTTCTTTGTGCTCTTTCCGGGCCGGGGCCGAAGAACAGAGCAGTTTGACAATCGAAGAGAGATCAAAAGAGTCCAAAGTCTCCTGATCAAGACTGAAAATAAGATTATAGTGGGTCGGGATCAGCGACAGGAAGGTGATTTTCTCCTGCTCGATAATCTTTAAAATCTTCTCCGGCCGGAAGGCCCGGGCCGGCTGAATAAAGTTGCCGCCGCCGAAATAGGTCGCGGCAAAGGAAAAGAAGGTGGTGTTGACATGACAGAGCGGCATACAGGTCAAGATCATATCCCGGTAGCTGAAACAGAAATCAGCCCCGTTGATAAGATAGAAGGCGATATAGGACTCGTGTGAACGAACCACGCCTTTCGGCCGACCGGTGGTTCCGGAGGTATAAAGCAATATCCAGGGATCGGCGGGCGCCACCGTAACTTCCGGCTCACTCTCAGACGCTCCGGCCAGCAGTGCTTCATACTCATAAAACCCGGCCGCTGATTCACCGACAACCACGAAATCGTTAACAACTGTAAGTTTAGCCTTAATTTCATTAACCATCGGCACAAACTCATTGTCAACTATCATCACCTTGGCATCGGCGTTGTTGACGATATACTCAACCTCGGGTCCGACCAGACGGAAGTTAATCGGATTGATCACCGCCCCCAATTTGGCACAGGCAAGATAAACTTCACAAATTTCAATTGAATTCTCCATAAAACAGGAGACTTTATCACCCTTAACCACCCCGAGACCGATAAGCGCATTCGCCAGCCGGTTAACCCGGACGTTGGTCTGCGGGAAAGTAAAACGACGACTTGCGTCACAAAAAGCGATCCGTTGCGGAAATTTTACCGCATTAACCCGTAAAATCTCACCTAAATTAAGCCATAATGCCATCTCAATTCCTCTTAATCTATAATAAAAAAGTCAAAATACTCGATGACTAAGTAAAAAGCTTCATATGCACCCCAAGGGCACTTCCTCGCTTCGCTCACGGCGAAGGGAACTTAAGCAGATGAAGAGTTTTTACGACGCCATCATATTTTCAGTTTGATTCTAACATCCACCAAACCCGGCTCCCGGCCTTCAGGGTAGGAGAAGATCGGATTCAAATCCATCTCCTCAATCTCGTCATGGTTGCGCAACAGCATCGATATCCGACTTACAACCTCTTTTAATTTCTCAATATCACCCCCGGCCCGGCCCCGAATTCCTTCCAGAATCGGAAAACCCTTTATCCCGTGGATCATCTCATCAATATCGTCAGCCGCAAGCGGGTTGAGACGGAAAACGACATCTTTCATCACCTCAACAAAGATACCGCCGAGACCGAAAGCGACAACATGGCCTAAGCCCTCGGTTTCACGATTGGCACCAACCATCACTTCAATCCCGGGATCAAGAAATTTCTGAATAAAACAACTGGCGCCGGGGAAATTCTGCCCCATTTTTTCACAGGCGGCCGTCAACTCGGCATCATCTTTGATATTAAGGGCGACGCCGCCGGCATCAGATTTATGCACCACATCCTCGGATTCAACTTTGATGGTTACCGGATAACCGATCTCGGCTGCTGCCGCCAGCGCCCCGGCACAATCACTGATCTCACCGTAAGCCGGTACCGGCAGGCCGTAGGCCGCCAGCAGGCTGAACGCGTCGGCCTGGGCCATAAAAGCCCGACCTGAAGCTTTGGTTTTTTCAATCAACTGGTTTGCCGCTGCCGTATCAACTCCGTTATAAGAGACCGGAGAACTCTCCTGCCGCCGCTGCAGAGCGCCGTAACGGGCGATGGCAGCCGCCACTTTACCGGCCATTTCCGGCATATCGAAGGTCGGGATACCGCCCACATTGAAAATCTGCAAAGTCTTTTGCCAACCCTTTTTTTCGGTCATAACACAGGCGACCATCGGCTTGGCCGCATCTTTGGCCACCTCGGTCAGGGCCCGGGCCACGCCTTCGGTATCGACAAAGAACGGAGTAATGAAATTGACAAAAACAATATCAACTCCGGGGTCGCTCATCAGGGTTGCGGCCGCGAGTTTATAGTGTTCCGGCGTCGCCGTCGCTAAAACATCAATCGGATTGGCGAGCGAAGCTTCGGGATAGAGATTACCCTGAAGGCTGTCCCGGCTCGCCTGACTGATCTCGGAAAGATCACAGCCGCGCTCGGTAAGTTCATCGGTAACAATAATTCCGGGACCACCGGTATTAGTGATAATCCCGACCCGGTTGCCTTCGGCCACCGGCAGTTGGGCCAGAGCCCGCGCCGCCTGGCAGAGTTCCTCTTCATCGGTAAACGTGAGAATACCGCATTTCTCAAGCAGCAGGTTGGTGGTCGTATCGACCGCCATCATGCCGCCGGTATGGGAGGATACCGCTTTCGCCCCGAGTTTGGTGCGCCCGGTTTTCATTGCCAGAATTGGTTTCCGTTTGGTGATCTCTTTAGCAACCCTGGCGAATCCGGCCGGATCCTGCAGGGTTTCAATATGGAGTAAAATAACCCTGGTGCCGGGATCATTGCCCCAATATTCGAGGATTTCGGTCGCATTGATATCGGCCTGATTACCGTAGGACGCATACATCCGGAAGCCGAGCCCAAGTTCATAAAGACGGTTATTGATAACCTCACCAACCCCGCCCGACTGCGCCATAACCGAGATTGCGCCTTCAATCATGCTGGTAAAAGTAAAGTTGCAGTAGGCCCGGACTTCAGGATCGGAGTTCATAACCCCCTGACAGTTGGGGCCGAACACCCGAACCCCGTATTTTTTGGCAACCGCCAGCATCTCTTCCTGGAGTTTGACACCCTCCTCTCCGATTTCACCGAAACCGGCAGTATTGACGATGACAACCTTGATCCCTTTTTTACCGCACTTTTCAATCTCACCGGGGACCCGGGTATTTTTAACGATGATGTGGGCCAGATCCACTTCCAGCGGCACATCGAGAATATCTTTATAGGCGATAAAATTCTTGATGTAGGGAGCTTTCGGGTTGATCGGAAAGATCGGCCCTTTAAAACCGCTGTCAACCAGATTCTCGACAATCCGGTAGCCGATGGTTAAACGTCGATTTGAAGCGCCGATTACCGCTACAGCCCGGGGACGAAAAAGTGCATCTAACATAATATTACCTTCTTTAGTTTATCGTACAGTTTATATGAATAAAATCAATCTAATGCGGGAACAAACTCCCGCAACCCAAAAGAAAGTTACCGGCCCGCAAATAAGTACTCTTATCAGAACATTTTCTGATTATTAATCTTGTTTTTTGGTGCAGAAAAAAACCTGTATGGTACTAAATCCAATTTTATCTTACACCGGTTACACAGGATCAACTGATAACTCTCCGGCAATCAGGGCGGCGCCCAGGGCTCCGATAACCTGGGGATGCGGCGGGACTCCAACTTCACAACCCAGAGCCTCGCCCAGCATCACCCTGACAATCGGATTGTGAGCAACCACACCGCCGGTCATCACCACTTTGCCGTCTAAAGCATCCATCTCGGAAACCCGTTTGACGACCGAGCGGAAAACCCCTTTGATAATCCCGCCGATCGGAGTCCCGCGCCGGGCCATGCCTAAAATCTCGGTACAACTGAAAACCGTGCAGAAAGATCCAATTGCCACCTCGGTCGCGGAGGCTTCAGCCATGCCGTTCAAATCTTCAAGTTTAAGATCGAGACGGTAGGCAATCTCTTCGATAAAGGCGCCGGTACCGGCGGCGCATTTCCGGTTCATGGTAAAATTCAAACGCTCACCCTGCGCCCCAAGATGAATAATTTTGTTGTCCTGGCCGCCGATATCAACCACAGTTACCGGCTCCGGAAAGTAGTGGTGCACCCCTTTGGCATGGCAGAGAATTTCGGTCCGCTGAAAATCGGCAAACTCAACATTACGGCGGCCGTAGCCGGTTGAAGTCACGGCGGCAACCCGGTCACGTTTGCTCCCGGCAGATTCCAGAGCCTCAGCCAGAACTGACTCGGAAACCGCGGCAAAATCATAACCGCTGCGCTGAATCGCCTGGGCGATTATCACGCCTTCGGCATCAATAATCACGGCTTTCGCCGTGGTTGAACCGATATCGATGCCGACAAACAGAGGTTTCATCTCAACCATCTAACTGTTCAATGAAAGCTTCAATTTTGGTGATCGCCTGCTCTTCCGAATAGCAGCGCAGATCGTTCAAGTCGCCGTCAATCGTGATAAACGGAATCCCGGTCTCCTTACTGAAACGCTGCGGCAGACCGTAGCGGCAGTTGGAGTTATTGGGACAGGTTTTGGCATCATGGAAGATAATCCCGTCAAAATCAAAAATATCGAGCATCCGCCGGTAGTAATCTTCCTTAAAATCATCATCGCGAACGATAAAAAGTTCGGTGTAGGCCCGAGCCATTGAGTTCCAGGGATCATCCGGGTCCAAAGCCGTAAAAATCCAGCTGTTACAATAAGTTGAAGCAACGAGACAGGTCTGCAGACCAAGAAAAAGTTGCGCGTTTTCCCGCAGTTTACCCCAGATCGGCATCCCTTCCCAGTAAATCCGATGACGCTCACCGGCAACCGCGGCCACGCCCTGAGCAACCCAGCCCCGCAGCTCTTTCAGCAGAGTCTCATAATAGTCAACCGCAACCTGAGTCCCGCGCAGGCAGACGGCCGGACCCATATGAATGGTACCGTCAAAAAAGGTCAGCGGCGACGGTTTGTTGGCAGCAATCTCAAGCACATCTTTCCAGAGATCGGAGCATTTCCGCGAGAGCCGCACCGTATCTTTCAGCAGATCCTCATCCATTTTGCTGCCGGTGGCCGCGGTGATGTCAGCAGCCAGTTTCCGCATCTGCGCGGCAATACTGTCGACATGATCTTTGGTCACGGCTCCGACATTGACGAAGCTCTCAATTCCGAAACAGGGCACTTTCCATTCGCGAGCATACCACTCAAACCAGTCTTTTACGTCGCGGCACTGGTTGGTGTTGTAAACCAGTACATCCGGTTTCGGAATCGATTCAATCCCGTCGTAAATTTTGCTGAGCGGTGTAAAACCTTTAAGGTAAGCCCCGATGTCGGAAGTCAGATAAGAGCAGATCTCCGGCGAATAACCGATCGCGTTGGCAGCCGGGATACAATCATTGGCCGCCCGTGAAGCGCCTAAAATGGCGGCATGATTTTCGGGAAAATAGACGACAAAACCCAGCGCCCGCAGAAGTTCGGCCGGACCGACGCTGGTACACCAGGCAACCTTGGGATTACCCGATTTGACGGCCGCATCAATCTCATAGAAATGATCCGCCATCACCTTTTTCATAAGTTTTGCCGTTTCCAGTTTTTTAATCTCAGCCATCCATGCCTCCAAACCTTTAAAAAATCATAAAAATCATATTTTTCAGTCTGATATTGCGCATACCCGCGTCTGCTGCGGATTCAGTTGCAGATTATGTTGCATTTGAGCAACTTGTATGCCAACCACAGTTTTGACGCCGGCAAAGCACCACCGGGCGATTCAGGGGCACAGTAAACCTAATGCGGGAACAAACCCGCAACCCAATCGAGCCTTTTCGGCCCGCAAATAAGTACTCTTATCAGAACATTTTCTTGTTTTTACAGTTGAAAAAAGCTGTCGAAAAAAACAAGAAAATAACCTGTAAGGTACTAACCAACCCCTGAGATTGTCCGTTAAAAATTAAATCCCCGGTATAAAATTTAACCTCTTTATGGTTAATAAACCTGACAACCCGACTGAGAAGATCCTTGTAAAAGAAATCAAATTACGTTATGGCCTCAACCAGATCATCGATTATGAAGATATTGTAAGACCCAACTCCAAACAGGATACATTTTGCCGATAACCAGGTTTAAAAATCTAGGCATCAAAGCCAAATTGATTGCGATTTTTGTCGTCATAAAACTGATACCACCGGCGATAATTCTCTATGTTGCGGTTGCCGGGGTTTATTCTTTGGAAAAGACCATCAGTTCTGAAACCAATGATGCTCTGGAAAAGAGCGTTGCCGTAGTCGATGTTACAGCAAAAATTGCGATCAAAGACAGTATCGAAGCACTCGATAAAAAATCTCAGGAGTCGTTAGAAATTATGACCCGGGATGTCGCCGAAAATGTTGCGGATTTTTTATAGCAAAGGGACCGGGATCTTCTTTTTCTGGCCAATATCGATAATCTTTCTAACGATATCTTTGAAAGTTTTTACAAGAACAAGGTTAAAAGCGTTATCGTAGCACCAGAATTTTATTAAGACAAGAAACGCGCCGAGTGGCTGCCGACGGCTGAAATCAAACCGCCCGAAGTTAAAATGAAAGCCGCGCGCCGGGAAGATGTGCGCTATTTCGACTACAATCCACCTAATGCGGGAACAAACCCGCAACCCAAACAGGGCCTTGCGGCCCGCAAATAAGTACTCTTATCAGAACATTTTCTGATTATTAAATCTTGTTTTTTGGTGCAGAAAATAACCTGTAAGGCACTAATGCGGGAACAACTCCCGCATTAGTACCTCTCACGTTACTTGTATAC